>NZ_CP069349.1:1455000-1755000 GCF_021497505.1 Turicibacter sp. TJ11
AATGCTAGTTTAGTTATACTTTTGACCTAAAAAACTTATGTTAAAACAGTAACTGAATGAATTGATTTAATCTTTTCTTATCTAAAAGGAGATGATAACTTATGAAAAAGTTAACGAATAAAGTTGCTTTAATTACGTCTGGTACAAGAGGAATTGGACTACAATGTGTCAAAACGTTAGCTCGTCATGGTGCAATTGTTTATATCGGTGCTCGACGCTTAGATGCCGCTAATGAAATTTGCACCGAATTAATCAATGAAGGATATGAAGCTAGAAGTGTCTATTTTGATGCAACAAAAATTGAAACATATGAGTCAATGATTAAGACAGTCATTAAAGAAGTTGGTCGTCTTGATATCTTAGTCAATAACTATGGTGGTACGGATTCAGAAACAGACTTAGATTTAATTCATGGACAAACTGAAACATTTTTCAATACCATTCATTCTAATTTAAGTAGCGTCTATCTACCTTGTAAGTTCGCTATCCAACAAATGTTAAAGCAAAACAGCGGAGTCATTGTTAATGTGTCGTCTATTGGATCTTTATTACCTGACATCGCACGACTAGGTTATGGAGTATCTAAAGCTGCTATTAATTCTCTAACCCAAAACATCGCTGTTCAATATGCTAAACAAAACATTCGCTGTAATGCCGTTTTACCAGGGCTCATTGCAACGGATGCTGCCATAAAAAATATGTCTGATGATTTCATTGATTCGTTTCTTAAACACGTTCCACTCCATCGCTTCGGACAACCAGAAGATATTGCAAATGCCGTTTTGTTTTTAGTAAGTGATGATTCTTCATTTATAACCGGTCAACTTTTAGAAGTAGCGGGTGGCTTTGGAATTGCGAGCCCAATGTATGGTGAACTAACGAAAAAATAACGCTGTGTTAGACAATATTGTTGATAGGTAGAATAGAACTCCCCGAATATGGTAAACTAATAATAAACAAATGTTCGAGGTGAGTTTATGACAACGTTAAGTTCCATCAAAGCCGATATTTTAACTTTAAATGATGAACAACAAGCTAATTTATTAAGTTATCTTTCAGAGATTCTATCACTTAGCCCAGTTTCTATAACTGATTGTCGAGAAGCCCGTTTTTCAAAAGGAAAGGCTTGCCCTCATTGTGAAAGTCATGAGGTTTGTAAGTATGGAATCACATGTGGCAAACAACGTTATAAATGTAAATCTTGCCGTCGAACATTTACTGACCTTTCAAAATCGGTTTTATCAAGCTCAAAGTTGCCATTAGAGGACTGGTTAGAATATGCCAAATGCATGATTTTAGGTTTTAGTATTCGTCGTGCAGCTATTCAAATTGGGGTGTGCGTAAAGACCTCTTTTTATATGCGTCATCGTATTTTAGACGCTATTCGTCCGTATATTGGAATGGGACATTTAGAGGGAGTTATTGAAATGGACGAAACATATTTTGCTGAATCCTTTAAAGGAAACCATATCAAGAGTGGATTTACGATGCCTCGTCCGTCTCGTAAACGTGGTGGAGAAGTAAAGAAACGTGGGATTAGTTCTGAACAGGTTTGTGTCTTAACAGGTTTAGACCGCCAAGGAAATATCTATACGGAGCTCGTCTGTAAGGGACGTATGAAAAGCTCTGATTTAAGTCGTGCATTAGAAGGTCACATTGAAGTTGGCTCTATTTTGTGTACGGATAGTCATCAAAGCTATATTCAATTTGTTGAAGATTTTGAATTGGAGCATAAGCGCATTGAGAGTGGAAAACGTAGAACTGATGACTTCTACAACATTCAACGTCTTAATTCTTTTCATAGTCGTCTAAAACTTTGGATGTCTCGATTCAAAGGAGTTTCGACTAAGTATTTAGTTAACTATTTATATTGGATGAAATGGTTAGAATATTTCAAAGATGATAAAGAAGTTTTGAAAGGAAAAAATATGATTCTCCAAATGGTATCCAGTCAATTAGAGCTAAATATCAATGATTATAGAACTCGCCAAGCTTTATTTCGCTAAAAAAGTTGTTAATTTTTTCCTAAAACTCTATAATAAAGATATAAATTGAGTAAAGGAGGGGATTAGGTTTGAACATCTTAATTTTCGGGGGTTCCTATATTTTATTAATTTTAGTGTTAGGGGTTATTTTTACCTTATTTGTATTAACAGGCATTTTTATAAGTCAAAAAAAAGCTTATTTACAACAAAAAAATAACGAAGAGTGGAACCAAAGTTTGATGGATAACAAGGGGCGTAAATTATATTTAATATTACTATATTCTTATTTAATATCTATGTTAGTAATGTTTCCTTTATCTTGTTTTTGGTTTAATTTTATCGGATTTAAAAATGCTAAATTAGCTGCTTTAGTTATGTGGTTAGTAATTTCGATTATTATGACAATAAAACTACCTCAGTTTAAAAGTATGTTCCAGGAAAAGTATAACAAATATTACACTAAATAAAAGAGACTTGTATGATAAGTCTCTTTTATAAATGAATATAACAACAATTTTATCTAACACAGCTAAAAATAAAAAGAAATAAGTCACCTAATATCAGGTGACTTATTTCTTTTTGCTTTCTAATTCTTCGATTTGCTGACGTTGTTGTTCAACTTGACGAATCAGTTTTTGATTTTGATCCATCAATGTTTCGGTCGCTTTTTTTAATCGATCTATTTCTTGATTTTGTTCATTCATCATTTCTTTAATCTGCTCACGATGATCGGATTCAACTAATGCTTTCAATGCCTCTTTTAAATTATCAGCCATTAAGTTTTCTAAATACCAAACGACTTCACGTGCTCGCATTCGATACAGTTCAGGTAGAACAGTTTTTTCGGCTAAGAGAACTTCTAATTGTGATTGTTGTTGGCTAAGTTTCATCACTTCATCACGGATATGATTTGCAATTAGTGAATTAGAAATGTTTTCATACTCTAAACTCTTCTTTGCTTCTTCAATCACTGTTTCTAATGAAGGCATATGTGCTGGCTTTTGTTTAACTAAATAATATTTAATTCCTTGTTGATATAATAAATAAACAATAATTGGCGTAATAATCCAAAATAAGATCACCTTTAAAAATGACACGTTAAAAATAATCAATCCATATCCTAATAAAACACAAACAATTAAATCTAATAAAATGGCTACACCTCTAAAGGCATCTAATTTTTCAATTAAAGACTGATAAGATTGATGGGCTTTATATGCTTCACTCTCATAGTAATTTTTCTTCACCATCTCGATGTACTCTTGTTTCGTTGAGCTAATCGTCTCTTCGAGTGTTGTCTTCTTTTTATCAATTTCGCGTTTGGTAATTTCAATTTCATTAATGATTTCATCTGTTAACCAAAGATTTTTAATTAATTCATCTTTTGATAAGTCATTAAAAGCATTCATGATTATCTCTCCTTTGATTTTAAAACAATGAGTGTTTTACCATATAAAGACTGTTTCATATTCGAAATTATAACAATGTTTAATTTAAAATTCAATCGTCCTTACCTATTGATGTTCATACTTAATGACTCGTCATCTTTTAATTGTTATGCCAGACTTTATGCAAAAATGCTAAATTCCTATTCACTCTTATCATGATTTTCTGTTATAACTGATCTAAATGATATTGTAAATAAACGATTGAAATTTTATGACAAAACTCATGATAAATCTTGCTTACTTTCTCTTAAATTTACGCTTATTTTTATCTTATAAGACATTCTTCTTAAAATAATGCTTTTTTGAAACAATTTAAATCAAAAAAATACATAATTATGACAAATATCCCGAAATTTCTCTTAAAATTATGATATAAATATAGTACAATTTATTTAAGCTAATAGAAAGGGGAAGAGGGATGGTTCTAGAGGCATATGAAAAAACAAGTGAGCGAATTACTGGATATAAAATATATGACTGTGGTACTCAGGTAGCAACCCTCGAGTTCAGGAATCAAACTTGGATTGCTGGGGTACTAAACGAACTTAAAATAGAAACTAAATCTAACTCAGATTTTAGATTAGCTTATGAATGGATTAAACAACAAATTGATGATTCTACCATGCGTATAGCTTAACCAATTTTGGCTCTTTGTCAAATAGTGTTGCTGATTAATTTTTAACCTATTACAATGAGTGACTTGAATTGAAATCCTAGTGGCTATGCTGCTAGGATTTTTACTTTAGGTTTGGTTAGATTTTGAGTAATAAGAATTCTTGATTTAAAATGGTAAAAGCTTCGATAGCCAAAAGCGATTCGTTTAATGACTTTAATTTTATTGTTAATTCCTTCAATGGGACCATTGGTGTATGAAGTGGTTAGTGTGTTTCCAATATAAGATTGATACGTTTTAAACGTTTGAAAAGCAGTTTGGAATTCAGGAGAAATCAGAGGGTGTTTGGCTTGAAGTAAGTGATGGAATCGCTCTAAGTTTTTGGTTTGAAGAGCGAAAAGTAAGTCTTGATAGAGATCGTAGGTGGCTTTTAACTCAGGAGATAAATCAAGTAAAAAGTTTAGGATATCAATTTCTCGCATCGGTTGTTTGAAACAGTAAACGGAGCGATAAGTGGTGGTTTTAATTAACGTGTGGGACTTTAAGAATAAGCGCCAGTAACGTTTGAATTTACGACTGTGTTTTTTAAACTTTTTCATGAATCGAATTCGAGTTTTATTCAGTGCACGAGAGAGATGTTGAACAAGATGGAATTTATCAATCACAATTTTGGCCTGAGGAAACAGCTCCTTAATTAAACTGATATAAGGGGCATACATATCAATGACAATATGTTTAACGCGAGAACGTGCTTCTTGGGTATAGCGTTTAAAATACGTTTGAAGGGAGCTTAGCCGACGATCTTCAATGATATCGATGATTTGTTTCGTATCAGCGTCACAAAAAATGAAGGACATATGCCCCTGGGCAGATTTAACCGATTTAAATTCATCAAAACAAAGATTTTCAGGAAGGGAATTAAAATTTAATGATTGAGATTCATAGAAGCTATGAATGATACGATTGACAGTGGAATGGGACACTTGATGACGACGAGCGATATCAGACTCTGAAATCTTATTTTGAGCCTCTAAAGCAATGGCGTGTTTGGTGTTGTAAGAGATGAAGCAGTTCTTTTCAACAATCGATGTTTTTAGAGTGAACGTTGACTGACAATGCCCACAGTAGTAACGTTGTTTCTTTAAATCTAAATAAGTATCATGGAGTGAAACTTTAGGAATGACAATTCGAGACGTTTTGAACCCATGCTTTTTAAATTTAGAATCAAAGAGAGTTCCGCACCGCTCACAATGAGTCGGTTGATAAGATAAAATGCCTTTAAAGACAAAACTAGTGACACCCTCAATTTTAACTTCTTCCAAATAATCTTCCTCAAATGTGATCTGTTTGTCTTTAATATTTAAGAGTTTTCTAGTAAAATAGGAGTGAGACATCCAATCGATCCTTTCTATTGTTTTTTAGCCGATAACATTGTAACAGGACGGAGACGGGATGTCTCTTTTTTTATGCCATAAAAAGAGGCGTTGCTTCATCAGCAACACCAAATATTATAGAACCCCAATTTTTGAAAAAAGAGAACAAATTTTATTTGTTCTCTTTTTTCATTGTTTAAAAGGAAATTCCTAAGTTTGCCTGACAATAAAAAAGACTTTCTCAAAAAATGAGAAAGTCCTATGAAGATTAATAGATGTTATTTTAAACGTGCTTCTAATTGAGCTTTTAACTCTTCGTTACCTGGTTTTCCAAGTAAAGCAAACATATTCTTTTTATATGCTTCTACACCTGGTTGATCGAATGGGTTAACTCCTAAGATATATCCACTCATAGCACATGCTTTTTCGAAGAAGTATACTAAGTATCCAAAACTGTACGCTGATAATTCTGGTAAGTCGATGATTAAGTTTGGAACCCCACCATCAACGTGTGCTAATAATGTTCCTTGGAACGCTTTTTTATTAACAAAGTCGATTGTTTGTCCAGCTAAATAATTTAATCCATCTAAATCAGTTTCTTCAGCTTCTAAAACAACTTCACGAGTTGGTTTAACAACGTTAACAACTGTTTCAAAAATGTCACGACGACCTTCTTGGATGTATTGTCCCATAGAGTGTAAATCTGTTGAGAATGATGCAGATGCTGGGAAGATTCCTTTTTGATCTTTACCTTCAGACTCTCCAAATAATTGTTTCCACCACTCGTTGAAGTATAATAACGCTGGTTCGTAGTTGATTAACATCTCAATTGTTTTACCTTTTGAGTATAATGCATTACGAATCACTGCATATTGATAAGCTTCGTTTTCTGCTAAGTTAGGATTAGCATATTCAACGCGAGCATCATTTGCTCCACGCATCATTTCTTCAATGTTAATTCCGCTAACTGCAATCGGTAATAATCCTACTGCTGTTAAAACTGAGAAACGTCCACCTACGTTATCTGGAACAATAAATGATTCATATCCTTCGCTAGTTGCTAATGTTTTTAAAGCTCCTTTTGAAGCATCTGTTGTTGCATAAATGCGTTTGTTTGCTTCTTCACGTCCAACTTTTTCAATTAATAATTTTTTGAATACACGGAACGCGATAGCTGGTTCTGTTGTTGTTCCCGATTTTGAAATAACATTGATTGAGAATGTTTTATCTTGTAAGTATTCAACTAACTCTTGAACGTAAGTTGATGAAATGTGGTGACCTACGAAGATAATTTGTGGTGTTTTGCGTGTTGACTTATCTTGTAAGTTATAGAAGTGATTATTTAATGCTTCGATTGCTGCACGAGCTCCAAGATAAGATCCACCAATTCCGATAACTAATAATACATCAGAGTCTGATTGGATTTTTGCTGCTGCTTTTTGAATACGAGCGAACTCATCTTTATCGTAGTTTTGAGGTAAATCAACCCATCCTAAGAAATCGTTTCCTGCTCCTGTTTGTTCATGAATACGGTTATGAAGTACTTGAACTAATTCATTAGCGTACTCTAATTCATGAGCTGCAACAAAAGATGCTGCATTTTCGTAATTAAATGATAGGAATTTTCCCATTGTATTAATCCTCCTTGTTAACCCTTACTATTTTCTCGAGTGAGTCTCGAATCCAAATGGGTAAATATTGTGCGAGTGGTGCAAAACCACTTGAAGTCTCAAAGTCAGACGCTTTCATACGATGATATCGGTAACTATTATTTCCGATGCCTTTTAAACTTAATCTCGCCTGACGACGTTCAGAGTTAAAATTAAGAACTTTGACTTCAATATATTGACCGATATTTACAAAATCACGGATATCTTTTACATATCCGTCCGACAATTCTGAGATATGAATTAATCCATTACAATCTTCACTCAATTGGACGAACGCACCATAAGATTGGATACCAGTAACTTTCCCTCGTACGATACTCCCTTCTTTGATTTTCATCGTTTACACCTCAGTTCATAAATACCCTTTCATTATATCATAAAGTTATTTCCATATAATCGCTATTGTGAATTTTTTTTACTTTCAGCCATCATTTTACAAGAAAGAAACGATAAGATAATAGATCAGTGAACAAAAAAATCCTAAAAACACTTCCTTAAACACTTCAGCCGATTCATTTCCAATAGATTTAAACATTTTTTTCTCTTTAATATTTAACCGATTTTGAAGTTCATTTAAACATAATGCCTGTCTTGCTAGCTCACGATGAAGGATTAGACAATCGACAATGACAACTGAAGCTAAAGCAAAACTAATCGCAAAATCAATACTTTCTATTCCTGCTTTGAGCCAGACAGCTGTTACTAATGAAGAAACTAGATTTAATTTTAAATTAATCCACTCACTTCTAGAAAAGAACAAAGATAGCTTAATGTGTTTGATCTCTCTATAATGAATGACTGCATTTATAATTTGTTCAACTATGAGCGAAAAAATAACCGCTTCTAAAATATAATTAATTTTCATTTTCTAAGCTCCTTCATTTAATCACTTTAAATTATTATATGAAAATAATCATTTAAAAGACGCTTAGATGCTTTAACTATTAAAAAAACCTTAGAAAGGGTTGAGCCTCTCTAAGGTTTAATCAGTTTATTTAAACAACAATATTTTATTTCATCATAGCCGAACTATGTTTATGATGATGAACTCTTTCAGGATATGCGTAAGCAATAGCCGCATTAATGGCTACAACCACTTCACCAAATCCAGTCGTGATCATTTTGATTTTTCCATCAAATGTACAAGCATCTCCTGCCGCAAAAATTCCATTAATACTTGTTTGTTGACGATGATCAACACAAAGTGAATTTTTATCTAATGCTAAATCCCACTCTTTAATAGGTCCTAATGAAGAGATAAATCCGTATAAAACAATCACTTCATCTGCATGAACTGTCATCGTTTCATTCGTTGTCACGTTCTTTAATTCAACAGCGGTCACAAGGTCATGATCACCTGTTAACCCCGCTGCTACGTATGGTGTTAAAATATTGACATTAGACGCCTTTAATTTTTCAACACTCGCTGCATGAGCTCTAAACTCATCGCGTCGATGAACCACCGTTACATTTTTAGCAACACCATCAAGCATTAAAGACCAATCAACCGCTGAATCTCCTCCGCCAAAAATGACAACATCTTTTCCTTTAAACTGATCCATTGTTGGAACAAAATAATGAATATTTTTAAACTGCTCTGCACTCTCAACGTCTAATTTTCTAGGAGTAAAGGCTCCATTACCAGCAGTAATAATAATTGAACGAGAGTAATGACACTCTTGATTAGTACAAATTTTAAATGTTCCATCCTCTAGTTTTTCAACGGTTTCAACCTTTGTATTTGTAACCACATCAATTCGATCATTAAACTGCTCTAATTGTATTTTTAATTGCTCTACCATTTCACCTGCTTTAATTTTGGGATGTCCTGGTAAGTCATAAATATATTTTTCAGGATATAAAGCTGCTAACTGTCCCCCAAGCTCTGGTAAAGCCTCGATAATCTTTGTTGTCATTCCGTGCATTCCCGCATAAAAGGCTCCATAAATCCCAACCGGACCGGCTCCTATAATCGTTAAGTCATAAATGGTTTTTGTCATCCTTCTCACCTCTTTGATCCGATTACTATCTCTTTTTACTATCTCTTTGTCCTAATGGTATTTTTTTACCCTTGACTTTTTTACGTAACCGTTACTTCTATTTTTATATAGTATATCTAAAAATAGAGGTGAAGACAACTTTTACACATGAGAAATTTAGACAATACCTACTAAGATTCCATAAGTGATAGCGATAAAAATTCCAAATAATGTTCCACAAAAGGTTTCTAGTGGTTCATGACCTAACAACTCCTTGAATCTTTTTTGATAAGATTCATCTTGAAAGATTGAAAAATTACCTGTTTTAACTAAGTCATCTAATAACTGATTCAACATTTTAGCATGTTGACCTGCATGACGTCGCACACCCATTGCATCATAAATAACAACTGAAGCTAAACAAAAAGAAATGGCGAATGTCGTTGAACCAATACCATCCACTAACGCAATAGCAGTTGTTAATGCAGCAACAAAAGCAGAATGTGAACTCGGCATTCCTCCGGTAGAGAAAACTAGTGCTGGATTCCACTTTCTTTTAGTTATTAAACAAATTGGAACTTTTATCAGTTGAGCTAATACATTAGCTAAAATTGCAGATTCTAGTACATAATTAAACCACATAACTACTCTCCCCTTTATTTAAGAGACTACGCTTCTTTTCGATGTGCAATTCGACTAGCAGCCGCTGCAGCAATCGCACCTACTAAATCATCCATAAACGTTTGACAACATCCTTCAGCTTTCCCTCTTTGATCAATTTCACCTAAAATTCCTGGTTTAAGCTTATCAATATAACCGTAATTTGTAAACCCAATGGAACCATAAACGTTTAAAATCGAAAAGGCGAGAATTTCATCTATTCCATACAATGAATAGTCATTATTAACCATTTCCTGTAATGGGCCTTCTAACAAATTCATTTCTGCTAATTCATCTAATCGAATACCGGTTAAAACAGCATTTTGGACCTCTCTTTTTTTAAGTACCGCCTCCACATTATGAAGACAAATCTCTAATGTTAAGCCATCATAGTAATTTGATTGTAAAAAATAAGTTAATTCTGCAATTTGTTCGAGCGTTACTCCTCTATCATTAATTTTTTTTATGACTAATTCTTCTAACAATATTTTTTCCATTTTAATTTCATCCCTTCAATTATCATATTTATCTGTCACACGCGCATAGATATAGATTAGACACTTACTTCAAAATTTGAGGATGATCTGAATGAAGGAGCTAATTAACTGGTATTATGAACTCCAAATTGACCATTTAGAACAGTTGAACGATGTCTACTATACGAAATTGAGTGACCGCTATATTTATATTATATCGGTTGGAAAAGAGAAAAATACAATTTTTTTCCACCTTCTACAATATTTACAGTACTCAACAGAACAGCAAATCTTATTATCTAAAGAAAATACAACGACTGTGTTATTTGAAGAGCAACATTATTATGTCTTACAATCAACTGTTATTTTGCATGAGTTTGTTGATATTCGTACCCTTCAAATTCCAACGATTTATCCTGAACCTTATGCACTAGCTACTGAATTAAAAGAAAGATGGATTGCTAAAAATCGATTACACGAAGAACAATTAAACGTTTTAATTAATCATCTATCATCTAACCATGACCGTCTTTTATTTTTTGATTTAGCTACTTATTATATTCATCTAAACGAACAAGCCTATACGTTTATTAATGAACTAATCGATGTAAAATACCCAGTTTCTCTTTGTCATATGCGTCTAACACCGACCACTTATAAATTTGAATGTTTCTGTCCTAAACTATTAACTTTAGATAATAAATCCCGCTGCTATTGCGAGTATATCCGCCATCTTTACTTAATGAATCATGATTTAGTGCAAGTTCAATCCTTTGTGAAAATTATTAATCAAGTTAATCCATTAAGTAAAGAAGAGTGGTCCTTACTGTACGCTAGACTATTCTTTCCTACTCAATTTTATGATGCCTTATTTGGCTTAAGGCAAGAAAATGAAACGGTTAATATTGCGCGTATGTACGAACAGGCACTTGATTACGCCAAACTTCTTTATCAATTACCGTATGAAGTCTATCATAGTAAATCTATCGAACTTCGTGTTCCTGAATGGGTCAAAAAAGAAGCATTTTCTAAAAATTAAATAAAACAGTAAAAAAAGAGGCTCTACTCGAATATAACTAGTAGAGGACCTCTTTTTTTAATAATTATAATGAAAATTCATCAACATTTTCAACGCCGATAACACCTGGAACCTCTTCTAATAAAATCTGTTCGATTCCATCTTTTAACGTAGAGTCCATTGATGCACATCCAACACATGCACCTAACATTTGAACATAGACAATTCCATCTTCAAACTTAACGTATTCCACGTCTCCACCATCGCGTTGTAAATAGGGTCTTAATTTTTCTAAAATTTCAACGATCTGTTTTTCTGTTTCGTTCACTTCGATCACCTCATGACATACTAGTTAAATTATAAAACGCAGCCTTGAAAAAGTAAACAGATATACATAAGGAGGAATACTTTTGTTACCTATTTTCTTTACTAAATTGTCTACGTCCGAAAATAACCTCATAATTATAAATGCTCTAGAGCAATCTATACCTTCATTAGATTATGCGACTTTAGCAAAAGATATGAGTGATCCAGTTAAGGGAATGGCCTCAGATGGAGTCATTCTATTACTTCCCTCTGAATTAGCTGATATGAAAATGACGATTTACAATCGTGATGGATCGCGTGCTAAAACGTGTGGAAATGGCTTACGCTTGATTGGTCATTATCTATTAGAAATTGACCGATTTTTAAATCCAACACTCACCATTGAAACCGACGTTAACGTTTGTACGTTAACACGTCAAGATCATACAATAACCGTTGATTTAGGATTTGCTCATTCTCTCATCGATCCTTATCAAACGCTCTCATTAACTAGTCACCCAAAAGATTACTGTAGTGAAATTGAAACCTCATCTGGAAATTGGCATGTTGATATGATTTCAATGGGAAATTCACATTTTATTATTTATACTGAAGACGATCACGATACATTCATCAACGAATCCAAACGAATTTCTAAACAACATGATGTGAACGTTGGAATCGTGACCATCATTAACTCGACTCAGCTAAAACTTACGACGTATGAACGCGGCGTTGGTCTAACCGGATCTTGTGGAACCAATGCAGCCGCTGCTGTTGCTAGTGCCGTTACTAGAGGCCTATTGAAGCCATACACTCCACTCACCGTATACACACCAGGTGGTGACTTAACACTTATTTGGAATGAAGAGGCGCATCTTTTAGTGAGTGGGCATTGTACAAAAGTATGTTGCGGAACTTATTTCTTTCAAAATGAAAAAGAGGACTAATTGAGTCCTCTTTTTCTATTACCCTATATTCTTTAATCAAATTTCCACTCTTTTTAATGAAAGGCTCTGTTTTAGAAGAGTGTTTATATTTAACTAAACACACGAATTTCATGTTGATGACGTTGAACGATTCATCAATTAAAGTTGATCCTATCAATGGTTTTAGCCATCAACATTTATTTAAAACACAGCCTAATGAAAAAACAAAATTTAAGCGTCATTAAATACTAAATTCAGTTAAATCTTTCAAAACATGAGTGGGAGGGGTATCGTAGTTCATGACGTCTTCTCGTTTAGACACGCCTCCTTCAATATAAATGGTTGGCATATTCGCATGAATTCCCGCTAAAATATCTGTAAAATAGTTATCCCCAATCATTGCAACGTCTTGAGCAGGTAATTGAATCAGTTTTAAAGCCTCTTCCATAATAATGCGTTCTGGTTTTCCAATGAACGTTGGCTCAACACCCGTTGAAACAGTAATAACAGACGTTAATGCTCCGTTTCCTGGTAATAATCCTCGTTCTGTTGGAATCGCAACATCTCCATTAGTTGAGATAAATTTAGCACCATTACGAATCGCTAAACAAGCTAATGATAACTTTTCATAAGTAATCTCACGATCAAGACCAATCACCACATAATCAGGTGCTTCACTTGTAATCGTTAATCCTTTTTCAACTAAAGCAGTCTCAAGACCCACCTCACCAATCATATAAACTTTTGCCTGAGGATTTTGATCATAAATATATTGTGCCGTTGCCATAGATGGCGTATAAACTTGCTCTTTGGTTACTGGATATCCAAGGTCTGATAACGTATCAGCTACCATCTGTGGTGTCTTTGTACTATTGTTCGTTAAAAATAAATATGGAATGTTTTTTTCATGAAGCGCTTGAACGAACTGTAACGTTTCTTCAACAACCTTTGTTCCATGATAGGCAGTTCCATCTAAATCAATTAAATATCCTTTATACATAAGTCTCCTCTTTCTATTTCTTTGATGTTGTCCACTCTTCTGAAGGCTGATTTGGAACGATTTTTTCTACTACATAATAAGGACAACCATAAGCACAGTATTCTGAAATATACTCTGGAATAGTTAGACATTTTGAATCAAGAGGGACGTTTTTACGTTCATTATAATAAAATCCTTTTAATCGAAGTTGTCCACCTGAAAAATCCCCCACAATAACATCATATTTTTCTAAAATCTCCGTTATTTTCTGATAAAATAATTCTTCATCAAATTCGACGAGATGTGTTTTTACAATTTGATATCGATAACGACTCACTAGCATCACCTCTTAACTATTTATAAACTAGTTTTATTGTAGCACATCTCCTTTAAAACCGTAAATTTAATAAACTATATTTTCACGAACTCACAGTATAAGCTTTTATTTGAGTCATATAATATTTTCTTTTTTAATGTAACACCAAAAACTCATTATGGTAACAAACTATCTTCTACTCCATTTCCAATTCCTAGATCAGGCGTTGGATTCGGTTCTTTAATCGGACTATCATTAGTTTTGCCTGACTCATTGGTAAATGGACTTAGTGGAGAAATGGAAGAACTACTACCCATATAGTAGTATTGTGGCGTTTGACCTGTAATCATTTTAATGACGATAGGACTTTTAACAGAAATCATCGTTTCATCCGACTTAAAAGGTAAACTCACCTTCATTCGAACCGTGACCTTTAGTGAAATTTCAAGTAGTGCATTATTGATCCCATATGGCTTCACATCTGTTACGATATCCGTTACTGCATTTCCAATCACTTTTGATGATACGGGAAGACGGGGTCCATATTCATGAAATAGTGAAAGATTAAGAGCAGCCATCAAGGGTACTGATAATAATATCCCATCTTCATACGGTCCTCCATAAATCGCATCTAATCCAAGTTCACTTAAATCGCCACTCTCAACCAGTAACAACTTTTCTTCGACTTGATGTGTCGCTGAAACCAGTAATCGATTGAGCTCCGGCGTATTAATATAAACACTGCTAACATATCCTTCATCATTTTCTTCAAAGTGAATCACGTCTTCAACATTAAAAGAGACGAGCTCACTTTGTCCAATTGCTTCTTTTATAATGAGAGTTGCAATATTAATTGTTTGTTTTGACGCATAGTTTATCACCATCGCATAAAGATTGCTATACATGAAATTTGCAAAATAAATAAGCCCACATAGAATAGACAAACCGATGAGCCGTCGTTTCCATCTTTTAAAAGAAGCAGTTCCTGTCTTTTTTCGTTTCATTCGTCTTCTATTTCTTCTTTTCATCTTCTACTACATCTCCTTCTACAAACTCCCCTGAATACGAAACCGGTTACAAACTAAAACTCCATTGTGATTACCAATACCTGATGTCATAATGTAAGGGTTCCCTGATAATGATCACGGATCATCTTTCCTCCTCTGCTAGGGGGTTCCCTGGCGATGATTTAAAATCATCTTTCCTCCTTTACTAGGGTGAGACACTCCCTGGCGATGATTTAAGAGAATTTCTTCTCCATAATTCAAGCATTATTTCCTAAGAGATTCCCCCTGTTTTCGCCTTAAACACAATAAGTTCTGTTTTAATATGAGATACATATTATAAAAGCATGGACAAAACACATTAAGTTCATAACGTCAATTATAGAGGAGGGCTACTACGGGGGATTAGATTAATCAGTACTAAATGTATATTCTTACAAAAAGAAAGCTTGACCATTTTTAATTAAAAGGAGTGAAAAATAATGAACTTACATGCCATTTACCATCGACCTAATCAAAATTATGCCTACGCATACGATTCACAAACCATCCATGTACGATTACGTACCGCCAAAGATAATGCCAAACAAGTGACCGTCCGTTTTGGTGATCCTTATCATTGGATGACTGGCGGAGGGGGCGGAAATTTAACAGCCGAAGGGGCTCAAGGTTGGATTAATCATGAAGTCGTAATGAAAAAAGAGGCATCTACCGATTTATTCGATTTTTGGTTTATCAGTCTGAATCCTGAATTTAGACGAATGCGATATGCTTTCATTATCGAAGATGAACATGAAAAAATTTTGTTTGGGGAGAAAAAAATCGTCGCATTAACAGATGATGAAAAATTAGACTCCATTCCTTTAAATGAAATTGGAAACTTTTTTTGCTTTCCGTTCCTAAATCCTGCAGATGTCTTTGACGCTCCTGAATGGGTCAAATCAACTATTTGGTATCAAATCTTTCCTGAACGTTTTGCAAATGGTGATGCTAAACTTAACAAAAAACAAACAGTTAAATGGGGAAGCATGGATCCAAAACACGATACGTTCTATGGTGGGGATTTAGTGGGAATTATAGATCATCTTGATTACTTACAAGAACTTGGAATCAATGGTATCTATTTATGCCCCATCTTCAAATCACCTTCTAATCATAAATACGATACAACAGATTATTTTGAGATAGATCCTCATTTTGGCGATAAAAAGACATTCAAAAAACTGGTTGAAGCAGCACATAAACGCGGGATAAAAATTATGTTGGATGCTGTTTTTAATCACTGTGGATGGGAGTTTCCTCAATGGCAAGATGTTTTAAAAAATGAAGAAAACTCTCGATATAAAGATTGGTTCCATATTCGTAAATTCCCACTTATTGAAGAAACATTTGACCCGCTCTCACAACCTAATGGTTTAAATTATGATACATTCGCCTTTTCTAAACGGATGCCTAAATTAAACACAGAAAACAAAGAGGTTATGGAGTATCTGTTAGAAGTTGGACGTTATTGGATCAAAGAGTTTGATATTGATGGTTGGCGTCTAGATGTTTCAAACGAGATCGATCACGTTTTTTGGCGTCAATTTAAAAATGCAGTTCGTGAAATTAAAGAGGATATTTATATTTTAGGAGAAGTTTGGCACGATGCGATTCCTTGGTTAGCAGGCGATCAGTTTGATGCCGTGATGAACTATCCACTTCAAGATGCCATCTTAAAATATATCGCTCTTGAGGAAATGAATACTTCTCAGTTTTCAGTTGCATTAAATAAACTTTTTACTAACTACGCTCAAAACGTCAATGAGGTGGCTTTTAATTTACTAGATAGCCACGATACGCAACGCCTTTTAACAGCTTGTCATGGCAATAAGAAAAAAGCCCTCTTAGCTTATACGTTATTAATGACTCAAACCGGAGCGCCTTGTATTTACTATGGTGGGGAAATTGGATTAGATGGTGGAGCCGACCCTCTTTGTCGAAAATGTATGATTTGGGATGAAAAAATTCAAGATCATGACATGTTTAACTACTTGAAACAATTGATTCATCTACGTAAAACATATCCTGCTTTAAGATCAGCGCATCTTGAATGGTTAAGCACAAATGATACTGAATCTTACCTCATTTATAAAAAACAAATGGATGATGAAGTCATCTATATCCTTTTAAATAATAGTAATCAAACTAGAGAGCTAGATACGTCTAGTTTACCGAGTGCTCACTACACTGAACTTCTAAGTGAAACCAATCTAACCATTGGCACAAACGTTCTAATTCCTGCTTATACTGCTTGGATTTTAAAAAAAGTCTGACATAAAAAGGGGGAGATTAGATGAGCGAGACAATTAAACGTCAATCACTAAAGCAATTGGCTTGGCCTATTTTCATTGAACTAACATTATTTATGCTAATGGGAACGGTCGATACCTTTATGTTAAGTGCCTACTCCGACTCAGCTGTGGCAGCGGTTGGAATGTCAAATCAGGTGATTAATCTAATTGCAGTCATGTTTAATTTTGTAGCAGCGGGAACCATTATTTTAATGACACAAAATCTAGGTGCTAATCATCAAGAAAAGGCTTGTGAAATCGCAGTTGTTTCAATCGGAGCCAACTTAATCATTGGACTTATTTTAAGTTTAACGATGGTGATCTGTTCAAAGTATATCCTTCGATTTATGAATACACCTACTGAGATTATGGGGGTTACTGTCACTTACACTAAAATTATTGGAAGCTTCTTATTTTTAATGGCTATTCAACCCGTGTTAAGTGGAATTTTAAGAAGTTATGGCTATACGAAGCAGTCTATGATTATTACATTAATCGCTAATGCACTAAATGTATTTGGAAATGCGATTTTTATTTACGGGTTATTCGGGGTTGCAAAAATTGGTCCAATTGGAGTTGCCATCTCTACCGTTTTCAGTCGCCTCGTCACTATTGTGCTCATTGCTCTTGTTATTTTTAAAAAGATTCATTTTAACTTTTCAAAAGATTTTTTTAAGCGACTACCCATTCAAGAAATACAAAACATCTTAAAAATCGGAGTTCCTTCAGCACTTGAACAGGTAGCCTATTCTAGTTCACAGGTTATTATTTTATCGTTTGTTTCTTTACTTGGAACATTAGCTATTACAACGAGAGTATATACCTCAAATTTGTCTATGTTTATTTATTTGTTTAGTTTAGCAATTGCCCAAGCTAATCAAGTTTTAGTTGGGTACTTAATCGGTGAACAAAAAATTGAAGACGTTTATCATCAAACATTTAAAACCCAGGCATTGGCCGTTAGTGTTTCAATCACTCTTTCGATTATAGCTTATCTTATGAGTCATTCATTATTTGGAATTTTCACTCAAGATGAAAGTATTTTATCACTTGGAAAATCTTTATTATTAGTCAATATCCTCCTTGAAATTGGTCGAGCTTCCAATCTCGTCTTGACTAATGCCTTAAAAGCTACAGGAGACGTTAACTATCCCTTCATTTTTGGGATCATCGGGATGTGGCTCATCTGTATTCCTATTGCCTATTTATTAGCTATTCCTTTTCAATTCGGACTAGTTGGCATTTGGATTGCGTTTGCCGTGGATGAATGCTTTAGAGGACTTATTTTCACGCTTCGTTTTAAAGGTAGAAAATGGATTGATAAGTCTTTCATTACCTAGCTTGTCTGATATTAATTGACACTGTCAAAGATTGTCCTTTATAATTAGGGTACAGTTAATGAGCATAGAGGTGAACAATTTTGGCGAATATTAAAGACGTCGCAAAACTTGCTAACGTATCAGTAGCAACTGTATCACGCGTCATCAATAATAAAGGATATGTCAACGAACATACAAAAGAGTTAGTCATGCAAGCAATTAAAGAATTAAACTATGTTCCAAACGAGATCGCACGATCACTTTATCGTAAGTCATCTAAAATTATCGGAATTATTATTCCTGATTTAAAAAATGAATTTTTTAACGATATGATTTCTGGAGTTGAAGAAGTGATCTTGCAACATGGTTATAAAACGATGCTTTGTACATCAAGAGAAAGTCTTGAACGCGAAAAGGAATATTTACAAATTTTTTCAACTCATAAAATTGATGGTTTAATTCTTTGTTCAAATTCTCCAGATATCGCATCCTATACTAATCTTGACATTCCAATCGTTGCATTAGATCGAATTATTAGTAAAGATATTCCATCTATTACATCCGATAATTATATGGGGGGAATTTTAGCAGCAAACCGATTAATGGTTGCAAATTGTGTCAATATTGTTCAATTTAGGGGACCAAAAACTTTATCTCCTGCTAATGAACGTTCAAATGGTTTTTTACACACCTTACACCAACATTCTAACTTAAACGTTCATACTGTTGAGTTAGAATTTACACCTGAGAGTATCACTGATATTCATAATTTCTTACAAGCACATCCTGAAATCGATGGAATTTTCGCTGCAAGTGATATTATCGCTGCAAACTGTATTCGTTGTTTGAAAAAATTAGGACGCGACGTTCCTCAAAATATTAAAATTATCGGTTATGATAACACGAGTATTTGTGAGTTTATGGATCCTACCCTTTCAACCATTGCTCAACCTATCGTTTCAATGGGAGAAATCGCAGCCGAAACCTTATTCAAACTCATCAACAACGAACCCATCGAACAAATGCACATCTCACTACCCGTTCGACTCATCGAACGAGAATCTACGAAATAAAAGCTTGAAGCAAGCGGTTATCTAACCGTAAAGGTTAACAAAAAAGGCTGATGACTCTTTCGAGTCGTTAGCCTTTTTTAAACCTTATAGGAGAGATGATTGCTGAAAGTAGATTGGGTCCCTGCGCTAAGTAGCATCATCTCTGATGATGGTCTTAGCTATCCTCCGCTAGTAGGGCTTTATATCCATTCTAGTATTGTGATTAATCCAAAGGCTGGTGACTCTGTTGAGTCGTTAGCCTTTTTTAAACCTTATAGGGGAGATGATTGCTGAAAGTGGATGGGTCCCCTGGTGATGATCACAGATCATCTCTCCTCCTTTACCAGGGCTGGGTCCCCTACGCTACGGAGAGAGTGAAACGAACTCGTAGCTTTCCTCCGCTAGTAGGGCTGAGTCCCCTGTGCTACGTAGAGAGTGAAACGAACTCGTAGCTCTCCTCCACTGGTAGGGCTGAGTCCCCTGTGCTACGTAGAGAGTGAAACGAACTCGTAGCTTTCCTCCGCTAGTAGGGCATTATATCCGTTCTAGTATTGTGATTAATCCAAAGGCTGGTGACTCTGTTGAGTCGTTAGCCTTTTTTAAACCTTATAGGGGAGATGATTGCTGAAAGTGGATGGGTCCCCTGGTGATGATCACAGATCATCTCTCCTCCTTTACCAGGGCTGGGTCCCCTACGCTACGGAGAGAGTGAAACGAACTCGTAGCTTTCCTCCGCTAGTAGGGCTTTATATCCATTCTAGTATTACAATCAATTTAAAAGGCTGATGACTCTAAAAAGTAATCAGTCTTTTTACTTTATATACTAATCTTAATAAAATTTGATTTATGAAAAGTTTTAACTAAGTAGTAAGAGCAAACGCCCCTATTTTTATCTCAATTTATTTGAGTGAATGAAAAAAGCTATCTCTTTTGAGATAGCTTTTTATCGTTATAAAAGTATGATGTGTGTTTAATAAAATTTATCGAATCACTTCTTCTGTTTCAACATTGAAGAAGTGGCATTTATTCATGTCTAAGGCTAATTCTAATTTATCTCCCATGCGAATATCAGAACGAGCATCAACTTTAGCGACTAATTGTTGTCCCGCTAATGTTGTATATAAAATAGACTCATGTCCTAACAACTCAGCGACTTCAATTTCAGCTGTATATTTTGCTTCTACATACGTATCCGCTACAATTAATTCATCATGAATATCTTCTGGGCGAATACCGAAGATTACTTCTTTTTCATTATATCCTTTTTCTTTTAACGTATTAAATTTTCCTTCTGGAATACGGAATTTTAAGTTATCAGCAATAAAATATCCATTTGATACTTTACCAGTGATAAAGTTCATCGCAGGTGAACCGATAAATCCACCAACGAAAACAGTACGTGGATTATCATAAATTTCTTTTGGTGATCCGATTTGTTGAATTACTCCGTCTTTCATAACAACAATACGAGAAGCCATTGTCATCGCTTCTGTTTGGTCATGAGTAACGTAAATCGTCGTTGTTGCTAAACGATCATGTAATTTAATAATTTCTGAGCGCATGGCCACACGTAATTTAGCATCTAAGTTTGATAAAGGTTCATCCATTAAGAATACTTTTGCATCACGAACAATGGCACGTCCTAATGCGACACGTTGACGTTGCCCCCCTGATAACGCCTTTGGTTTACGATCTAAATATTGCTCTAATCCTAAAATACGTGCGGCATCTTTTACACGACGATCAATTTCATCTTTTGGAATTTTACGTAGTTTTAATCCAAACGCCATATTATCATAAACATTCATATGTGGGTATAACGCATATGATTGGAATACCATCGCAATGTCACGGTCTTTTGGTGCCACATCATTCATTAAGACACCATCAATATAAAATTCCCCTTTAGAAATTTCTTCTAATCCTGCAATCATACGTAATGTCGTTGACTTCCCACACCCTGAAGGTCCAACGAATACGATGAACTCTTTATCTGCAATATCTAGATTGAAATCTGTTACAGATGGATTTGGATTGTTTTCATAAATTTTATAAATGTTTTTCAATTTTAACTCAGCCATTTTTAATTCCTCCCTCTTGGTATAGTTAAATTATAAAATGTAAACGATTTATTTTCAATGAACAAGATGCACAAATTTCCAATTAATACATTGTGCATCTTGCATATTACCATTACACATTACGTCTTAATTCGATATTTTTAATGATTAAATAGGCAACGATTGCATCTTTAAACTCTTTGACATTCAATCCCGTCACCTGAATAAATTTCTCTAACTTATTCATGAATGTATTTCGATGCATATATAAACATTTAGCTCCCACTGATAAATTAAAATTATTTTCTAAATAACATTTCACAACCTCTATGAGATCATAGGCTAATCCTTCAATTTTTTGTGACACTTCAGTAAATCCGTCGTAATCATCTACTGTTAGAATCATATACTGTAATAGAAGCTCTTGCTGTTCCATAATTAACTTGTGTCGATTTCGATACGTTTTATAAAGATCAAACTCTTTTAAAAAGGATGAAGAAATAGTTTCATTAATTTGATATTCGATGGTTTTATATAGATTCGTATTATAATAAAAATCTTCATTAATCGCTTTAGCAATTTCCTCAAATTCTTGGATGTCATATTCGCCCCGCTTAGTAAAATCTAAAATCACACCATATTCACGATCGATAAATAAAACAATAAACGTTTCATTAAAACTTTTAATTAACTGTTCAAATTGAATTTTTAATTCAGAGTCAAAATTATGATGAAAAAAGATAAATCGCAGATGTTTATCAGAGGCTTTCATCCTGTCTAACAACTTCGTTTTTCCATATAAAAGTAGCTCTAACCAAAATAATCTCGTTTGTTGATCGAAATCGATAGAGATAATTTCATTAAAAATTAATGCTAATAGTTTTTTCTCTGATGTTGAGATGTTTTTTTTTATTCCGACTAAATGATTCCCTTCATCTTTAAACCAATAATAATCATTTGGATAATCCGGCATTTCATCAATCACACATTGATCTTTATAAAGCTCTTTTATTTGTAAAAGCATATAACATCCTCGCTCCCCCCCTCATAAGATATATTAAGTATATCATTTTTTAGATTCCGGCAAAATAACTGTTTCGCCCGTGTGAAAGATAAAAAACGATTTACGCGATGAACAAAAGGAGGTCTATTATGCCAAGAAGTATTTCGATGACTCAATTAAGTCAGATGATGAATTCAAATCCAATTATTATTGATATTCGCGATCCTTATCAATTTGCTCAATCTCATCTTCCAACTGCTGTTAACATTCCTTATCAAACACTTGTCATGTATCCCGAACGTTACTTGAATCGTCAAGATACTTATTACTTGATTTGTGCTCATGGTGGTGAAAGTTATCGAGCATGTATGATGCTAGAACCATCTGGATATCAAGTGATCAGCATCGTTGGTGGTTACTCTAGCATGAGATATCGCTACTAAATCAAAAAGTGAGCCATGGATTGGCTCACTTTTTTATAATTTAAATCGATTAGGAAGATCGGTTTGAAAACAGTATTCTCTTTTTGTAATGGGATGAATAAAACTCACATAATAACTATGTAACAAATGCCCTTCATCTAACGTTATGGATGTTTCATCGTATAATGTATCTCCAACTAACGGATGTCCTAAATAAGCGAGATGAACGCGAATTTGATGCGTACGTCCCGTTTCAAGCTCACATTCTACCAATGTATTTTCACCTTCAAAAGTCATCACACGATAATGCGTAATCGCTTCGTCTCCGCTTTCACACACTCCACGTTTAACATTCCCCTCTTGTAATCTGGCAATCGGGGCTTTTATCGTTCCAAATGAAGACTTAGGATGTCCTTTCACTAGCGTGAAATACTTTCTTTTAATTTGCTTCACATCTTTTGTCATCAAATGATGGATATGACGATATTTAGCAACGACTAACAAACCAGAAGTATCTCGATCCAAACGATTGACAAAATGAATCGTCGAATGAATACCTTGTTCATTGTAGTAGTGAATCAGTGCATTAGCCAACGTTTCGTGCGGGTGACGAATAGATGGAATCGTTGGAATGCCAGCGGGTTTATTAATCACTAATAAATACTCATCTTCAAAGATAATATCTAATTCATATTCATAGGGAGAAAGTCCCACGCTACGCTTCTCTGGTGGAAAAGTGACCGTTAAGACATCCCCTTCTTGTAAGATATATCGAACCGTTTGATGTTGACCATTAACTGTTAAATCTCCACCTCGATGCTTAGTCGCAACAATTGCTTTTTTTGAAATTTCTTGTTTTTTCAAAAAATTTAAAAGAGACATACCTTGTTCATCCGAACTAATTTGATAGGTTAACTGTAAACTCATGCTGCAACTCCTATAAGAAATGATCTTTGACACGTCCCCAGAATGAAACATCTCGACGCTTAACAAAGGTGACGTGTCGATTAGATAACGTCACTTTAATTTTTTCAATATTTTGATATGTTTCATATAAATGATCTCGAGTAATCGTTACATCAGAAAAATTCTCAGATTTAAGTGTCACAACCTGCTCATGTGGGATAATGAGCGGCGACCCAATGGTTCTAAAAACATTATTATTAATCGATGCAATTTCAGTCATTTGAAATGCCTTTAAACTTGGATAAATAATTGCTCCACCTAATGATTTATTATAGGCTGTACTTCCAGTAGGCGTAGAAATACAAACCCCTGTTCCACGAAAAGATTCAAAAAATAAGTCATCAATCGTGACATTTAAATGTTGTGTTCGAAAAGCATTTAATAGCGTCATTTCATTAAAGGCATACAATTGATGACACGTTTTATCTTCACAAAGCATAATTGAAAGTAGCGGATACTGACTAATACGTGATTGCTTTTGTTTTAGAAATTGAACTAATTCATCTAACTCATCAGGTAACCAATCCGTATAGTACCCTAAGTGACCGGTATGAATCCCTATAAATTTAACTTTTTCAATTTGATCTAAATAATGATGAACCGCATGAAGGACTGTTCCATCACCACCAATGGTCAGTACAATTTCTGGATTTTCATGATCTAGTTCGATATGGGCTTCTTTTAATTTTAACTCCAATTGTTCCTTCACTTGTTGAGAGTGTTCACGCTCATTGGCGTAAATCGCTACTTTCATACTATTCTCCTTTGTGTTTCTTAATTAAATAATCTTCATTTAAAGTCACTAAACTCGCTGGGGGTTCAACTACTCTAAATTCATCAGTTTGACGTTTCTCAAATGTTTTTTGTGCTTCTGCAATTTCATCGCGGATTTCTGACATCTGTCCATCAAGCCAGGCGGCTGCTTCCGCTGCTTGTTTAAGTCGATCTTTAATGACGACTGGAATTTGACCTTCATATTTATAATTTAAAGAATGCTCAATACTCGCCCAAAAATTCATGGCAAGCGTACGAATTTGAAACTCAACCATCACACGTTTCATTCCATCTATCGTTTCTAAATGATAGTAAGCATGAATATGATATGATCGATAACCGCTTGCTCGCTGATGTAAAATATAATCGCGTGTTTCAACAATCTCTAAATCTTGACGTTTTTTTAATAATTCAACCACCATATAAATATCTTCTACAAATTGGCAATTAATACGAATTCCTGCGATATCATAAACGCGGTCAATTTCATTAATAGATAACCCCATACGATCCAACTTATCGACGATACTTGAGATCGTTTTAATACGACCGTCTACAAATTCAATCGGGGAATGAAGCCCCTTTGTTTTGTATTGTTGTCTAATTCCCCGTAAATTTATTTTTAATTCTTGTAAGGCTAATTCATACGGCTCAAAAAAACTTAACCAATCCATTTTAGCTTCACCTCTAACTCCTTCTCTTTAGTTTTAATTCGTTATGTCTCACTCAAATAATTTTAATAAATTGTTTTCACACATTGATTATATCATGTCTTTACGTCATAATTAAATAGAGGTGAGATTGTTTATGTCAACAAATCTAGAAATCGAATTTAAAAACATGTTAGATGAAAGTGAATACAAAAAGCTAATTGAACACTTTGCTATTGAAGAAAATCAAATTTGGACACAAAAAAATGTTTATTTTGATACAAAAACTTTCGATTTAAACAAGAATCAAGCAGCCCTTCGTGTACGTATTAAAAATAACACCTATGAACTAACGTTAAAAACAAAAGCTGATGTTGGAGTAATTGAAACGAATCAACTAATTACAAAATCTGATTACGCTAACTTAAAGCATGATCATTTACTTGTCAAAGGATTAGTTTATGACAAACTTTTAGAGTTAGGAATTGATGTTAATAAACTACGTGTTATCACGGATTTAACAACGAAGCGTGCAGAAGTTTCATATGAAGACGGACTTTTAGTTCTTGATAAGAGTTTTTATGGTGAAGTGATTGATTTTGAATTAGAATATGAAGTAAAAGATTATAACGAAGGTTTAAAAATCTTTAACGAGTTATTAAATCAACATCACATTCCAAAACGTCCAGCTGAAAATAAAATTAAACGTGCCACAATGGCTATTCTAAAATAAATCAACTAGCTTCAGTAAATGAAGCTAGTTTTTTTGTATCCAAAGTTCACCTAACTGTTGATCTTCTATTATATAGGGTTCAAGTTGCGAATATAAGCGGGGACGCTTAATGTATTCATAATAACCGACTTGTTGACGAATCATACCAAACCACTCTAAAAGTAACAAATATTCTTTTAATGCTTTTAAAGTATCGATTGATTCTTTCAAATGATATCTAACTCTTAATTTATGACGTAATTCTGACAACGTAAAAACATCATGTTCTTCATAATCTGACATAATACACAATACCACATATCCCTGCCAAATAAATAACGGTTTATAATAAGCCTCTCCCTCAATTGGCCACCCAACAACAGATGGAAGAAGTGAAAAATTAATTAAAAACGGAGCACATAATCTTAATAATCCACGTTCATTTCTCTGATAACTTAATGACTTTTTGCATCTAAACTGCTGTTTAATGGTTAACCAATCATCTAAATTTTTTGATACGTGATAAGTATCTGTTGAAAGGAGGGAGTTCAGTGAAAAATCATTTAGTAGGATTTTTTCAACCATTCCTTGAACCTCTTTTTGGCTCAACCAGACGAGATGATTAAATAGCGTCAAGGTTTGAGTAAACGGATTAAAGTGAATAATACGACTACCTTTTTGAAGTTTCATCACTTTATTTAATAAGTAAGTTTTTTCACGCGCCTGAATTTCTCCTATGAAAATCCAAATAACTTCAATTCCTAACTTTTGATAATCTCTTGTTCGTTCTTCAAATAGTACTTGATCAATCATACTTTTTTGAATTTCTAATACAAATTTCTTACCTTTGTACTCAAAGTAAATATCTGCAATCCGATCGATAGAAGGCAATCGATGCTCGATTTTAATCAGTGTCACGCCTTGATCATCAAGCCATTTTTTTAATAGGAATTTACTTGTGTAATGAGCCTCACTTTCATGATGATGATGGTTAGAATTGCATGATGTCCGATGAGAAAAATGGGCTCTTCGTTTTCTTCCGTGTTTAAAAATAACAGCTGCGCCACAGTAAGGACATGTATAGTTAGAAGCTGATTTTAATTGAGAAAAATCAATATTTTTTATTTTTCTTAAATCAATCAATTGATTGTTTTGTTTTGCGATTAACATATTATCACCCAATAGATTTTACGTAAACAATGGGTATTTTCCTTTAGACTAGTTCTTCTTTTTTCAACAAATGATCTAATTGATTCATCATAATGCTAAGAACTTGTAGTAACTGTTTATCACAACGACTGGCATACACAAACAAAAGCTCAATATTTTCTTTCAACATTTTAGGAACAATCCGACAGGTTTCATCCATCACCTGCAACACTCTTTTCTCAACCGGATTAAACTGTTTATTAAGAGCGAAAATACTATCGATATAGCTAATTAAATAATTATTGAGTAACGAAATTAAATGAGGAAAATTCCTTCGACTTAAGGCGCGCTCAAATTGATGATAATAACATTTTGATTCC
Source organism: Turicibacter sp. TJ11 (assembly GCF_021497505.1). Lineage (NCBI taxonomy): Bacteria > Bacillati > Bacillota > Erysipelotrichia > Erysipelotrichales > Turicibacteraceae > Turicibacter > Turicibacter sp. TJ11. The sequence goes on from NZ_CP069349.1 coordinate 1,482,577, forward strand.
TTTTTTAATTTAGGATAATTGAGCTGAATAATATTTCGACGTAATTCATCAGGATAAGAGGCTGTGTAGTTTTGTTTGAGTTGATTTAATTTTTCATGTCGATCAAAAATAATGTTCGAATAATGAATGAAATAAGCAACTTTAGTCGAATCCTTTTGATTAATGACCGCATCTTTCATCAATTGAATCAGTTTATTTTCAATGTCTTCAAAACAAAAATAACAAATCGTCATCTCAATACAAAAATCTCTGAGTTGAAAACGATCAGTTTCCACGATATCCGTACCACTTAATTCAATATCATTTGAAAATTTAGTAAGAATTTCACTTCTCATCTCTTTTGAAATAGGCGCTGTATAATAAACATTTATACTAATATCTGATAGGTCATTTTGATAATTACAAAACTTTGAACCTACCATGGCGATAGCAGTTACTTGCTCAATTCTTTGAAATTCAGCAATCATACGATGTAAAACTTCATTCACATTAATCACTGCTCTCCCCCCTTCCTGATGCCACATCGTTTTGAAAACATAATAAAAAACAACTATCCATCACTGTTTCTGTTTAGTTGCTTTTTTATGTTAAAGATCACTATTCAAATGTATTCACCTATTGTTATAAATATGATTCTTAAAAATCAAAATTTCTACTTTTTTCATAAAAAAAGAAGTAACTTGCTGACTTCGTTACTTCTTTTCCTATAAACAGTTAATATTTTAATTAACCTCTTTTATTTGTACGTTCAATAAAATTATCACTTAAAGCGCGCTCTAGTGCATTAACATACGAACAGTTACAATTATCACAGTTATTGCAATAGATCACGTTACGTAATTCGCGTGGTAAGAAACAACGAATTTCTTCATCATTATACCCAACTTGTAAACGATGCTTATCTACAATAATCGGACGGCGTAAGACACTTGGATTTGCAACAATAAAATCAAGTAATTCATTAATTGTCATTTCATCGGCATCTAAATTATTTTCTTTAAATGCTTTTGAACGCGTTGAAATAATATCTTCAAATCCATTCTCTGTTTTTTCTAAAATATGTTTAATGTCTTCGCGTGTAATTTTTGTAACAAATAAATTTTTTTCAATATATTTAATCCCGTATTCATCTAACCATTTTTTTGCTTTACGGCAAGATGAACAACTAGGTGATGTATAAATTTCAACCATCATATCCCTCCATGACGATAGCGATATTCTATCTTTTATATTTTACACTACACTCCCATGAGATACAACCTCTTAATACTTACTTTCAGTTTAATTTCAACTCATTTGCATCAAAATTAATCTAAAAAAAGAAAATGTCTTATATTATTATATTTTGATTTTATCTAAATATAACCTTATCTTCTTAGTAGATATCTAAAAAAACTACTAAGGTTTTACCCTTAGTAGTCGATAATTAACATTCGCTTTTCCATTGCTTAATTTCTTCATCTGTTCCTAAAACAAAGTGACCTGGAGCAACTTCTGTCCAACTTCCTTTATAATAGTCAACTTTTGACTTATCATAAACAATACGTTTACGATTACGTTCGTAATCTGGATCAGGAAGCGGAATAGCTGATAATAGTGATCGAGTATATGGGTGAATGGCACGTTCATAAATATCCTCAGCTGTTCCAAGCTCAACTAAACGCCCTAAATGCATCACACCAATTCGATCAGAAATATATTTTACCATTGATAAGTCATGGGCAATAAATAAGTATGTGAGTCCAAACTCTTTTTTTAACGTATTCATTAAGTTAACGACTTGTGCCTGAATCGAAACGTCAAGCGCAGAAATTGGCTCATCGGCAATAATGAATTCTGGATTTGTAATTAAAGCGCGGGCAATTCCAATACGCTGGCGTTGTCCCCCAGAAAATTCATGCGGATAACGTCCGGCATGATCTTTACTTAGCCCAACTGCTTCTAAAATTTTATAAACTTTCTCTTCGCGATCTTTTTTATTTTTTGCTAGTTTATGAATATCAATACCTTCTGCAATGATGTCAATGACACGCATACGTGGATTTAAACAAGCCATTGGGTCTTGAAAAATCATTTGAATCTTTTGGCACACATCTGCTTTTTCTTTTTTAGATAACTTCTTAGCAATATTTTTACCTTTAAAAATGACTTCACCAGCCGTTGGTTGATATAGACGAATAATACTACGACCAGTTGTTGATTTTCCTGATCCAGACTCTCCAACTAATCCAAATGTTTCACCTTTATAAATTTGAAATGAAATATCGTCAATAGCTTTAACGGTTGTCTGATGATTAATTTTAAAATATTGTTTTAAATTTTTAACTTCTAATAAAACTTCACGTTCTTGATTACTCATGCGCATACCCTCCTTTTTGACGAAGACGTAAAACCGCATCTGGTGGCGTAACTTTTGGTGCTTGTTCATGTAACAGCCAAGTTGCAGCATAATGTGTCTCACTTACTTTAAACATCGGAGGCTGTTCCTCAAAATCAATATTTAACGCATATTCGCTACGGAATGCAAAAGCATCTCCTTTAGGTGGTGTCAGTAAGTTAGGTGGAGTTCCTGGAATAGCGTAAAGTAATTCATCATTTGTATCTAAATCAGGCATTGAGGCAAGTAATCCCCATGTATATGGATGACATGGATTATAAAAAATTTCATTACTTGTTCCAATTTCACAAACTCGTCCAGCATACATCACCGCTACACGATCCGCAACATTGGCAACGACTCCTAAGTCATGGGTAATAAAAATGACAGCTACGTTTGTTTTTTGTTGTAAATCTTTAATTAATTCTAAAATTTGAGCTTGAATAGTTACATCAAGTGCTGTTGTCGGTTCATCACAAATTAACACACGTGGATTACAAGCTAGAGCAATAGCGATAACGATACGTTGGCGCATCCCACCAGAAAATTGATGTGGATACTGTTTCATACGTTTAGCTGGATCTGTAATTCCAACTAGGCGAATTAATTCCTCAGCTTTTACCTTAGCTTCTGCTTTCGTGCAACCTTGATGTTTCATAATAGGTTCCATAATTTGACGACCAACCGTCATCGTTGGATTTAATGATGTCATTGGATCTTGAAAGACCATCGCAATTTCTTTTCCACGAATTTGATGATAATCATGTTCAGATAATTTTGCTAAATCGATTTCTTCACCATTTTCTTTTGTATATAAAATACTTCCATCTGTAACTTTTCCGTTTTCAGCTAATATCCCCATAATCGCTTTAGAAGCTACAGATTTTCCTGATCCTGATTCTCCAACAATTGCTAGAGTCTCCCCTTCATTTAAAGTAAAGCTCACACCACGAACCGCAGAGACAGGACCTGCAAATGTATCGAATGTGATATTTAAATTATTTACATCTAAGATTTTCTTCATGTCTCATCACCGTCTCTTTCTTATTTTCCGCGTAAACGTGGATCTAACGCATCACGAAGTCCATTTGCAAATAAGTTAATTGCTAACATTAAATAAATCATAAAGAAGGCTGGTACAAATAATAAGTACGCATAAAATGTCATTTTACTTGTTCCATCACTTAATAAAACTCCTAGTGAAGACATTGGAATTGGTAAACCTAATCCAATAAATGATAACATCGCTTCTGTTGCAATAGCTGCAGGAATTGAGAATGTCGCCATGACAACTAATTGACCAATAATATTTGGGAATAAGTGTTTAAAAATAATACGTGTGCTACTTGCTCCAAGTGTTGTTGAAGCCATAACGAACTCTTGATCCTTTAATTTTAAATATTGTGCACGAACGACACGAGCAACTGAAATCCATCCTGTTAAACTCATCGCTGTAATTAAGATAATAAATGATCCTGTAACCCCTGATAATTTAACATGGAATAAATTTTGAATTCCGGTTAAGAATGTTTCCTTCGCAGCAATAAAGATAATTAAAATAACGGTTGTTGGAACTGAACCTAAAATTTCAGTAATACGCATCATGATATTATCAATCGCCGTTCCTCCATAAAATCCAGCAATTGAACCATATAAAATACCAATTGTGAAATCAATAAGTAATGATAAAATTCCGATTAATAATGAAACTTGAACACCTGTCCATAAACGCGTCCACACGTCAAATCCTAACTCATCTGTTCCAAAGTAGAAGTATAAGTGCTCCACATTTTTTAATGCATAAGCATTTACTTTTACTTTAATCATTTGAATACCTTGTGTATCAAATTCTGTTGAACTTAAAATAAATGATTCTAAGTTATGATAAGGTGAATAATCACTCATTAATTCAGTGACCGATACAGTTTCAGTTGATGATGATCCACGCAATTGAATCGTAATGACCATCTCTTCACCTTTACCAGACCAATCAATAATGTCGTAATCATTTGGATGATATTTGATTCCTAAAGCTTCAACAAACTCTTTTTTTGTTAAAGGTGTGTTGAGTGCACTAACGTCTTGTGGTAACGAATTCCCTACGAATAAATCAAAAGATGTCATATGCTTCATGCTTGTTCCGTCAAAAATCCCTAAATTTTCAAGACCTGGTACACGTGGTGGTAAATAACTTAAACGTGTTTTTTCAATTTGCGCTCCTGTCTCAGGATCGATTAAAACTGGTGTTTGATTGTATTTTACATTTTCACCGTTTGCATGTTTTGGACCAACTAACGGTGCTAAAAATGAACAAATCACTAATAGTGCGATGGCATACATTGAAATTAATGCCGCTTTATTTTGTCTTAAGCGACGCCATGCATCTTGCCAGAAATTTAAACTTTCTGTTTGAATACTATCGCCTTGACCTTGATAGTTTTGGGCTAATTCAAATAATCTTGGATCATATTTTTTGTGACTCATTATTTTCCACCTCCAGCTAAACGAATACGAGGATCGATGACACCATATAGTAAGTCAATGATTAAAATAACAACTACATATAAGAATGCATAGAAGAATGCAATTCCTAACGTTAAAAACTGATCAGTCATTGTGACTGAATTTAATAATAATTGGCTAAGACCTGGTACTCCAAAAAATTGTTCAATAACTAAACTTCCTGTCATAATTGAAACAACCATTGGCCCTACAACTGTAATAACTGGAATTAATGCATTTCTTAAAGCATGCTGAATAATAACCTGTGATTTTGTTAATCCTTTGGCACGAGCTAATAAAATATAGTCCGTATTTAATACCTCGATTAATTCAGAACGCATATAGCGCATTAATGAAGCAATCACCGGAACAGCTAATGAAATAGATGGTAATAATAAAGACTTCATCTCATCCCATACTGTAATTCCACGAAGTTCATTAGCTGGTTGATAAAGAACAGGTAACCATCCTAACTTATTACAAATAAAATATTGTAAAAAAGCGGCTAATACAAAGGATGGAATTGAAACACCTAGTACTGAAATAACTGTAATTGTATGATCAGCCCATGAATTACGTTTCATTGCTGCAATCGCACCAGAAGTTGTTCCGACAAGGATTCCAATTAATAAAGCTAACATTCCTGGTTTAATCGTATAAGGAATTCGAGTTAAAACTAAGTCAGTAACCTCTTGATTCTGTAATTTGAATGAAATGCCGAAATCTCCTTTTAATACACCTTGCATATAGCGAATGTACTGAGTTGGAACGGGATCGTTTAATCCATACTTTTCCTCTAAGATTGTTTTTTGTGCCTCGGTCATTTTCTCACCGTCAAATGGACTTCCTGGCATTAATTGAAGTAATAAAAAGTTAACTGTTAAAACTAGAAATAACGTAATAATCAAATAACCTAGACGCTTTAAAATATACTTAAACATGATTAACCTCCCCTTCCGGATTATCTTTTTTTCTTACTGTTGTTTTCTCACCTTAATAAAAGATAGATTTAAAAAATTAATAAAGTTATTGGGATTGTTTAAATCTATTTTTTATATTGTTTCGTCATCTTTTTCCTACCTCTTTATTTACGATAATGTTAAATAGAGGGTAAGATCCCCATTGACTACTTATGCTTTTCTCTTGATCATTAGATAATTATAAAAAAAACATCACGTTTTTACTCATGATTTTATGTATTAGGGTAAACAAGCATAAGACTAAAGTTAGCCTTATGCTTGTAATACCACGTATTTTTCAATTATTCTTTAATATCAACCCATTTGAAGAAGTAGTCTGGTCCGACTGCTTGTGGCCAATAATTAACTAACTTTAAACTACGTAGACTTACTGTTCCTTTTTGATATAAAGGAATTAATGCTTGATCTTGCCCTAATAAAATATTTTCTGATTCAACTAAAGCTTCCCAACGTGCTTCATAATCAGTCGCTAAAGATCCTGATTTTGAATCATTAACTAATTGATCATACTCACTATTTGAATATCCTAAATTATTATGTCCTCCACCAGTTACAAACATATCTAAGAACGTCATTGGATCCGCATAATCTGGACTCCATCCTGAGAACGCTAATTCATAGTTTCCTTCTTCAACACGTGCTAATTTTTCTGGGAATGGAACAGGTTGTACTGTAATACTTAATCCAAACTCTCCAAATGCAGCATTTAAATCATTTTGAATCGCTGATGCCATTTTGATCGCTGTATCTCCTGTTTGAATTAATAATTCTAAGTCAATTGCTCCAGTTACTCCCGTTTCAGCAACGGCTTCTTGCCATAACTTTTTAGCTTCTTCTACATTATAAGTATTGAATGCTGAATAAGTCGAACGGAAATCTTGTCCTTCAAACTTTGTTCCTTCAGGTCCGTAAGCAAAGTCTTTAGGTACTAAATAATCCGCTACGGTTGATCCATTTGCTAATACATCATCTGTGATAAATGATTTATCAATTGCCATGTTAATCGCTTTACGAGCTTTAACATTTGATAATAACTTAATCTCTGGCGTCATAGCACCATTACCTTGATTCACCTCTAAGTAGAAGACTCCTGCATCACCTTCAGCTACTGCATCTGCACGTGAACCGTATGTTGAAACGTTATTACCGTTTAATCCAACCGTCATAATTGAACCATCTGTATATAAGCTAATTGCTGTATTGTTATCAACATTTTCAATGACTGTGAAATCGATGGCATCTAAAGCAACGGTGTCAGCATCCCAATATGATTGATTTTTAGTTAAATAAAAACTACTTGAGATTTCCCACTCTGTAAATAAGAATGGTCCATTGTATAAGTATTTATCGACACTTGTTCCAAATTTATCTTCTGTTACTTCATTAACAAAAGCTTCATTTACTGGATAAAAAGCAGGAAACGCCATTAATGATAAGAAATATGGAGTTGGTGTTTGTAACTTAACTTCTAATGTATACTCATCAATTGCGCTAAATCCTAATCCTTCAATTAATTGTTGCATATTTGTATTTGCGTCTTCTACTGATGCAAATCCTAATGCTAAAATAGCTTCTTCAGCTGATTTAATGCTTGCTTCTAAAGCAGCTTTAGCTTCCTCATACTGCTCTTGAGCTGTTCCTGTTTCACCATCTTCATAGTTTTCAACTTTTAAAGAAGCTAACTCTTTTGAGTTTGTATTATAAGAAACTAAGTTAGATGCTAATCCTAACGCATCACCCGCTCCTTCAATTCCTGCTGTTTCAAGCATGAAATTATATTCTGCACCACTTTGTGGATCGATTAATTTCGTCCAAGAATAAACAAAATCGTTTGCTGTCACTGGTGCATACTCTGTTCCATCTGATTTGACCCACTTAGCATCTTTATTTAAGTGGAATGTATATGTTAATCCATCTTCCGAAACATCCCATGACTCTGCAACTCCTGGTTTAATGTCTCCATTTTCCCCAAAGACAACTAAACCTTCTAAAATATTTCCGATCATTAAGAATGAAACTGAATCTGTTGCCTTCCATGGCACTAGACTTTTAATGTTTGAAGTTTGTAATAATTTTAAAACTTTATTTGAGCCCGTCTCACTCGTGCTCGGTGTGTCTTGATTTTCTGTACCTGACTGATGCCCTGCATCATTCCCACTCGAACAAGCAACAAGTCCAAAGGCACAAAAAGCTGCAGCAAAAATGCTTACTAATTTCTTATTCATATGTTTGCCCCCTTAATATTTTACCTTTTTTGGTATATTTTGTATTATTTTTCAAATACTTGTTAATATTTTATATCCGTATTTCATATTTGTAAATGAAAACTTTTATTTGTAAGCGCTATATTTTTGGTTTATACACTTTTAAAGTATAAAATAAGAGAATAATCTCCATAATATATTCATTTTTTACTTTTTATTTTATGTTTCGTTTTCAACATTTAATTCCAAATATAAATCTGATATAATTAGTAAAAAATCTTAGGTGGTGGGAATATGTTACAAAAATATCAGATTTTTTTTAAGTCAATCTTATGGATTAGTGGCTTATCAGCTCTCTTTGTTATCTGGCAAGGGATCAATCTATTAACCACGATTAATACTTTATTTCTTGTCTCACTCTTTTTCTTTTGTGTTTACTGTTTTAAGTGGCTCATTGATCAAGGAACTTTCTACACGTTTCAATATTCTTGGCAAAAAACGAAGCGTTACGTTCTCTTTTTCTTACCAAAATATTGGTCACTTAAACAAGCAACAGACATGAAAAATGATTACGATGAAGAAACGGGAGAAAAAATTTATCATGATTTTCAAGAATTTTATGAATACAAGCAATCTCAGAAGTGGGAGGATCTTGATCAATTACTTTGTTCTAGTCTGATGATGCTTCTCATTTCATTTATACTTACCTTCTTATATATGTAAAAAGTTCTGAACCACTACGGTCAGAACTTTTTTTACGTCTATTTAGTTAACACTTCACACTCAAAAACTTTTATCTCATCACTCGATGAACAAAAAAATCTACTTTTCTCTAAGCGTGATAGACCCCTAAAAGATATTTCATTTCAATCAATATATAATCCGTTTTTAACTTTCTCTTATTTTTAAAAATTCGGTTTGATTGAAAAATGACTTCGATATCTTTTGAATCCGAATAAACTCGTCATTTCTCATTCGTGTTTTCTGATTACTATTTTATTTTCTCAAATTGCCCCATATAAAGTTCATAGTAATCTCCTTTTTTTGCAATCAACTCAGGATGAGTCCCTTGTTCAGCAATTTCACCATTTTTAAGTAGTAAAATTTGATCCGCACTAACAATGGTTGATAAGCGATGGGCAATAATGAAACTTGTTCGATCTTTTAGTAACACTTCAATGGCATCTTGAATTAATTTTTCTGTCTCGATATCAATCGATGCTGTCGCTTCATCTAAAATTAAAATAGCCGGATTTGCAATTAAGGCACGTGCAAATGAAATAAGTTGTTTTTGTCCTGTTGATAATCCAGATCCACCTTCTCCAATAAATGTATCGTATCCATCAGGATAATGAGTGATAAACTCATGCGCATTTACTAGCTTCGCTGCTTCAATGATCTCTGCATCAGTCGCATCTAACTTCCCATATCGAATATTGTCCTTAATCGTTCCGCTAAACAATTGTGGGGTTTGAAGTACATATCCTAAATGTGAATGTAACCATTCTTGGGTACGTTCTCGGTAATCGACACCATCAATTAAAATTTGTCCACTCGTTGGTTCATAAAATCGACAGATTAGATTGACAATCGTACTTTTTCCAGAACCGGTTGGACCCACAATAGCAATACTACTTCCTGCTTTAATTTTGAGATTAAGATGCTCCATGACCTTCTCACCTGTTTTATAGTGAAAGCCAACATCAATCAATTCAATCTCACCTTTAATTGATTCCCAATTTTCTTTTTTCAAGTTTCCAATTTGTCCATACTTTTCAATGACATCTTCACGATCCACAATATCTGATTCCGTATTAATTAATGAAATGACACGCTCTGCTGAGGCTTGTGCATCTTGAAAACGAGTTAATAAGTGTGCAATGGTACGAATTGGGTCATAAAATAAAGTCGCGTAAGAAATGAACACCACTAAGTCTCCATAAGATAACTTTTCGTTAAAAACATCCATTCCTCCGACATTAATAATTAAAGCTACTCCAATACTTCCAAGTGCGACAATGATTGGATAATAAATCGCATTGATGATAGAAGCACGAACTGAACCATCACGCATCTCTTTCGTTAAATGAGAAAACTCTTGTAAATTATCTTCCTCGGTTACTAACGTTTTAGTCGTAATTGCCCCGGTAATACCTTCATTAAAAGCTCCTGTAATTTTTGAATTCATCTTTCTAACTCGACGATACTGTTTTAAAATACGCGTTTGAAAGAAATAACTCACAACGGCAAGAATAGGTAAGACAGCAATCGTAATCAAAGCCAGTTTCCAATTCATAAAAAACATTGAAATCGTAACGAAAATCATGACTAAAGTGCCCCAAATCGCATCTGTTAATCCCCATGATAAAATACCACCTATTCGGTTTGTATCTGAGGTTAATCTTGACAATAGCCATCCTACAGAAGAAGTATCGTAAAAAGAAAATGATAATTCTTGTAGTTTTTTAAAAGCAGCTTTTCTAATTTTATAACTGATACTTAACTGTAAGCGATCAGATAATAAAATAAATGACCACACAATAAAACCAAATAAGAGAATGACGACAAGATAAAGACAGGCAAACTGAGGTAATCCACTTACGTTTTTTACAGTCACGTACTCATCGATAACGATTCCATTTAATCTTGGATAAACAGTATCTAAAATAGCTAATGTGATTGCCGATAAACAGAGCAAAATGACATCCCGTTCATCATGTTTCATATACGATAACACTTGTTTCCAAATCGTAAAATCAGCCTTTGTGTACTCGGTTTCTTCAAATTCCTTTGACATACTTACACCTCATTTCTGTGCTCAACAAGACTCAAGACTTCTTCTTCTTTTTCATTTTGAATTTTCCAAAATGTTTGATATAACCCTTCTTGATGAATTAACTCGTTATGCGTCCCTTTTTGAACAATACGTCCATGATCTAAAACAATAATTTGATCGGCATCTTTTACAGTACTTACACGATGAGCAACAATAAAAGTTGTCACATCTTTTGATCGTTCCTTTAATGCTTTACGAATGACAATATCAGTTTGTGTATCCACTGCACTTAATGAATCATCAAAAATTAAAATCGGACATTCATTAATGAGTGCTCGTGCAATTCCCACACGTTGTTTTTGTCCACCAGATAACGTCACTCCACGTTCCCCAACAATGGTGTCATAACCTTCTTTAAATTCTTCAATGACTTGATGAACAGAAGCCAACTGTGCGACTGAATGAATTTCATCATCCATGGCATCTTTTTTCGCAATCGCAATATTTTGTTTGATTGTTTTCGAGTATAAAAATAACTCCTGTAAAACCGCACCTATATGACTGCGAATCCATTTTTTATCGATTTGATTTAACTCAACTCCATCAATTTTAATCGATCCTTCCGTATAATCGTATAAACGCATCAATAAATTCATTAACGTCGTTTTTCCTGATCCTGTTCGACCAATAATAGCGATGGTTTGACCACGTTCAACTGTAAAAGTAATATCTTTTAAAATACGATCATGATCTTCATATTCAAATCCAACATGATTAAACTCAATGGTTCCTTTAATCTCAGGTGTTTGTAAATTTTCTTCAAATTCAATTGCCTCACCTAATACTTCATTAATTCGTTTAGCTGAAATCGTCGTTTTTCCTAAATCAGTTAAAATTCGTCCTAACTGACGAACCGGCCAAATAATCATGGATTCATAAGCAATGAATGCTTGCAATGTTCCAAGTGAAATTTCTTGATTAATCGTAATATATGCCCCATAGATCACTGTAATAGCAATTTGAAAAAGACTTAAAAAATCTGACGTTGACCAAAACAACGCATTTAACTTAGTCATGACGTAACTTTTTTTACGATAATCCGTGTTACATTTTTCAAACTGCTCAATTTCATACTCTTGATTACAATAAGCACGTACGACACGAACTCCCGTTAAGTTTTCTTGGATCATCGTTGACATTCGTGCTTCTGATTCATCTGCCTCTTTAAACGATTTTCTAACTTTCTTAAAGAAAATAAAACAAAAAAGAAAAAGAAGAGGCGTCAAACACACGCTGATTAAAGCAAACTTCACATTTAACGTTAACATAAAGCTAAAAATAATCACGAAAATTAAGATAGAATATCCCATTTCAACTAACTGTGACGATAAAAAGTGACGAATTGTGTCGATATCTGATGTACATCGTTGAATGAGATCTCCAGTTTCGACACGTTTATGATACATAAATGGTAACTGTTGAATGTGATTATACATTCTATCCTTTAAGCTTTTAGCTAAATCTTCAGATGCTTCTGCTGACCATCTTGCTTTTAAAAAACTAAATAACGCATTAATAATCGCAAACATCATAATTAAAAAACCACACATCAACAATCGTCCTTGAAAGGTTGATACGGACAACACAATTGATGAAATAATGGTTTGATTTCCTTCGACTTTCTGTTTAATAATCATATCAATGGCTGTTTGATTAACTAATGGAATTAAAGTTGAAAAAACAATCCCACAAGCAGTTGCCGTTAAGGCTCCTAAAATTTTCAACCGTTGCCCTTCTAGCCAATTATAAATACTTTTTAACTCATTCATTAAATTCACCTGACTTTCCCCTCATAGTCTATCAACTAGAACTACTTATTGATGATCTTGACAAGTTTTCACTTTCTTATAGCTCTAGTGATGCGAATTCTTTCATTTAAAAAATGCCCACCTCATTAAAGTTTAATTGATTTGGATGACTAATTCCTTTCATCACATTCTCCCCCCTTCAAAATACTTATCAATTACTCATTATACCATTTTTTACGTATTTTGGAAGATATTATACAAACTAATTTTAATATCTCTTTAAAAATAAGATTTATTAAAGAAGTATACTCTCAAAAGAAAAACACTGAAACATCACTTGTCTCAGTGTTTTTTTGTCTATTTCACTTTCTTTCTGCGTCCAACATAATAAATAAGCGCTCCACTCATTAATAGCATACTTCCTAACCCAATAATGGTTAGTTGATGAAGTCCTGTTTGTGGTTGATTAGGATTAACTGGATCTGACTCTGATTGATCACCATCTGAATGATTTGAATCTGGATGATTCGTGTCTGGACTTTCTGGTTTTTCTGTCTCTGGTGTTTCCGGTTTTTCTGTCCCTGGTGTTTCTGGTTGAGTTAGCTCTGTATAATTTAACATTAATACATATGAAGCATGTGGTGCTACTTCCACTTGATCTCCTTCAACTAGCTCTAATTCTTTAACTCCCGCTTCCTCACCATTTACAACAATCGACCATTTCCCAGCTTCTCCTAAAGAAACTGTTTTAACTTCATCGGATACATTATGAATGACCGCAATTTTATCTGCTGATTTTTCATAACTATTTAAAATAAACGCTACAACCTCTTCATCTACTTTTTCATTAAACGTTAAATTTTCTTGAACTTCTTCTTGTGTCATTAGACGGAAAGCCTTATTAGATTTACGTAATTCAATTAATCCTTTATAATAATCTACTACATCTTGATTTTCTGACTTTAATGACCAATCGATTTGATTAACCTCATCAGGGCTATTGTAAGAGTTATGATTTCCAGCTTTTGAGCGCATCATTTCTACTCCAGCATGTAAAAATGGAATTCCTTGTCCCGTTAAAACAATGGCATTTGCTTGTTTTTGAAGCCCTTTAATATAATCCACAGATGTATCGCCATTCGCTGCCTTTTGAACACCGAGCAATTTATCGTATAACGTATTATTATCATGTGCAGACACATACGAAATCGATTGACTTGGATTAGCTGCCCAATCACGGCCTATCCACTCTCCACCTACCTGATTATGATAAATAGAACCAACAATTCCAAATTTCAAACGTTCATAAAAATAATCAGTCGTATTTCCATTAATATACCCAGCTTCCCAATCATTTCCGACATTCCCTTTAATCGCATCCCTCATATCATCATTAAAATAAGCAATATTAGGTGTCTCTTTAGCATTGCCTTTATAAGCTGCCTCTTCATCTGGTAAGGGTGATCCACCACCGGTCCATCCTTCTCCGTAAATAATAATATTTGGATCGATATCATGTAATGCTTCTTCTAACGCATTCATTGTCTCTACATCATGTAATGCCATCAAATCAAAGCGGAATCCGTCAACATGGTATTCATTTACCCAGTAAGTGACTGAGTCAATCATAAATTTACGCATCATTAGACGTTCAGAAGCTGTTTCATTTCCACATCCTGAACCATCCGAAAAAGATCCATTTTCATTTTGACGATAGTAATAACCTGGCACAATTTTATTAAAGTCTGAATCTGCCGTTGCACCTGTATGATTATAGACGACATCCATAACCACACGAATATCATTTTCATGTAATGATTGAACCATTTGTTTAAATTCATTCACTCGAACTTCTCCATTATAAGGATCTGTTGAATAAGAACCTTCAGGTGAATTATAGTTTTGTGGGTCATATCCCCAGTTAAATTGTGCTTCATCTAATTTTGTTTCATCAATCGAACGATGATCAAATGAAGGTAATAAATGAAGATGAGTAATTCCCATTTCTTTAAGATGATCGAGTCCAGTTGCTAATCCTTCCTCATTTTTAGTTCCTGTCTCTGTTAATCCTAAATATTTTCCCACGTTTTTAATTCCTGAATTAGCTGCACTCGATAAATCACGAATATGTAGCTCATAAATAATAGCATCTGTTATTTCTCCACTAAATTCAGGACTCACATCACTTAACCAATTCGTCGGATCAGTCGTATCTAAATCAACTACCATTCCTCTTAATCCGTTAACACCAACTGTACGAGCGTATGGATCAACTGCTACTTCGGTATTGTCTCCAACTGTTACTTGATAAGTATAATAAACACCATTCAAATCTCCATCAACTTTTAATTCCCAAACACCTTTATCTCCTTTTGTCATGACCGATTCTTGATACAAGTCGTCCTTATGACCCGTACGATAAAGTTGCAAACTCACTTCTTGAGCTGTTGGTGCCCAAACTTTAAACGTCGTTGAAGAAGCACTATAGTTTGCACCTAAGTCATCTCCTTCATAGTAAAATAACTCATTAAATGCATCACTATCATATACTCCATAATATTGAACAGGAATTGCTGATTTAAAACCTTCTTTTTTAATATAATAGGCCTCTCCTACTTCAATCTCTTGTTTTAACGTGATATTAAGCCACTTTTTATCCTTATTTAATTTAACATCTTCGATTTCTAATGAATTTCCTTCTTTATCCGTCAATGTTACTCCTTCTGTATTCTCAAACGGAATAGGAGCCGTTACTTTTAATGCATTTAAATCTGTGAAGGTAGCTCCACTTAACGGTGTCGTTTTATCAATATCTGGGGTATAATAAACCATTTCTTCTCCTTGTAATAAATAAACATGAAGCTGTTTCTTTCCATTAACTTCTACTGCTTTTGTTAAGTCAATAAAGCGATCTTTATCAATATCTTTTTCAGACCACTCGCCTTTACGAATGATAAATCCGATTTTTTCAATCTGATTTAAATCTTTTAAATTAATTTTCGCAACTTGGCCAAACTCATCGGAATTGACAAAAGGATAACCATATCCTTCTTGTCCGTCTCCCCAAGCCCAAACATTCCAATTTTTATAATCTTCTAAGTAACGATAGTAATGAACAAAGATTTGTAACTCCGCTTCTTCATCAGGAACAACATCGACCACTGGAGCTTGAGGTAATTCTTGTCGATTTCCATTTGGTCCAACAACATCAAATCCATTTTGTCCTTCATTAACCCAAATCTCAGTATTTCCTAAAACTTTAAGGGTTTGATCATCGCTATAGTTTTTCTCTGACCAATCTGATTTCCTTACAATATATCCTAATGTATTTCCTGTTTTCACTTTAATTTCAACAACACGTCCAAAATCATCTTCATGTTCAAATCCATGTGCTCCATCTTCAGCCCCTGTACTCCATGTCCAGACATCCCAGTTTGTATAATCATCATCTTGACGATTAAAATGAAGAGTAACAGTTGAGTAAGCACCTATTTCTTCATTTGGATTCTCATAATTAATCTGATCAGAACCTTCTTTAACATAAATGTGGGCTACATATCGATCAACATTAGTGATTAATTTTAATTGATCGAGATTGATATTCTTTTTATCTCCTCCATCCTTATTTTCATGCCATTCTTGATTTTCAACTTCCTTATAAATAATAAATCCGAATTTTTTTACATCTTGTAAACTTTCAAATGAAAATAATTTTGTCTTCCCGTACGAATCATCGTAATCAAAGTCTTGATGTGTGTCATCACTTGTTCCCCAAGTGTACAACCTAAAATTATCATAGTCTTGATTCTCTCGCTCATAATGAACAACAAGATTGATAGGAGTCTCGTCTAGTGCATCTAAGTTAGGTTCATACTCGGTATAACCATTTTGCCCTTCTGTTACCCATATCTCCATATCTTCATTTACCTGAATGACCTGATCTTCACTATGATTTTTATCTTCCCAGTCACCCTTTTTAATAATGTAACCAACCGTTGATCCTTCTTTTACGTCAAAAGTTGCAATTTTACCAAAATCGTCTTCTGAAGTAAATTCATAGTCTCCATCACTAACACCTGTTGACCACGTATGAATATTCCATCCCTCATAGTCTTGATTGTTACGATGATAGTGAATGGTTAACGTGTAAACTTCCCCTGTCTCATCTATTTTGCTAGTTACTTCATTTACTCGTTCTTGATTTTTCTCTAATGTTTGTTCTTTTACAACTTCACTAATTCCTACCTCTTGATCATGATCTTGTGCAAAAATAGTTTGCAAAGATGGTGTGAACGTTGACATAAGCATTGCTATTGCCAATAAACTAGCAATATATTTCTTACATCTTTTAAAATATTGCATCTAATCCCCCCTTATTTAGCCTTCATTATTTTTATAGCGCTTTCAATGTGTTGAAACCCGTCCTTTTTTATCAAATCAATTCAGTAACCGGTTTCTTGTTAAATTAGAAAAAACACTTAGATCGATAAATTAATTTCTAATTTATTGATCTAAGTGTTTAATAATAAACAATCTATTCAGTATAAAAATAAAGTTTTCAGTTAGCAAATTTTCATTTATCTTAGGATTCTACAGATAAATCATTAACTAATGCTTCATAATTCAAATCAGTTTCTTCAGCTTCTTGTAAAACTGGCTCAATCTCTACAACCTCTTTTGATTGAAGCGTGACAATTTTCTTCATTTGTTGAACAATATAAGCCATAGCTCCTAAACAAATCGTATAAAAAGCATATGGAGTAACACTTGAAAGATAATAACTAATCGTATCATTTAAATTTTCAGAAATAACAAATCCTTGCTCAACAATTGACGCAACATAGATGTAGCAGTTATAGACAGAATACCCTGTCATCACTAACATAAAAAATGATAAAATATACAATCCTAATGCCAGTTTTGAAACTTTTTGCTGATTACTTTTTTTCATAATATCCTCCTAATTAATTCATGAATAAATTTCACCCTAACCCCCATCTCTTTCATTTTAATGGTGTTAAGTGTAGTCTATCACCCATACCTTAAAATTATCTTAAATCATTCAAATAAAAAAAGTTCATTGAGCGAAAAGCCCAATGAACTTTTTTATGACTATTTTTCATAAGATAAAACAATTTCACCATCTACTGCATCAACGATAACGGTTGTATCCATTTCAATTTCACCTGCAATTAAGGCACGTGCAATTTTTGTTTCCAGTGTACGTTGGATGAATCGTTTTAATGGACGTGCACCGTAAATTGAATCAAATCCCGCTTCAGCCATATAAGCATGAGCAGCATCTGTTAGTTGAACGGTAATACGTTGTTCAGCTAAACGGGCATTTAATTGAGCAATAAATTTATCAACAATTTGATAAATAATCGATTCTGATAATGGATTAAATGTAATGATTTCATCAATACGGTTTAATAACTCTGGTTTGAAGTAATCACGTAAAACTTCTAATACTTGTTCTTGAGCCTCTTCAAAATCAGAGTTTTCAAGTAAAATGTTTGATCCAATATTTGATGTCATAATGATAATTGTATTTTTAAAGTCAACCGTACGTCCTTGTGAATCAGTGATACGTCCATCATCAAGAATTTGCAATAAGATATTAAACACATCTGGATGAGCTTTTTCAATTTCATCTAATAGAACAATTGAATAAGGTTTACGACGAATAGCTTCTGTTAATTGTCCACCTTCTTCGTATCCAACATAACCTGGAGGTGCTCCAACTAAACGAGAGACCGCATGTTTCTCCATGTATTCACTCATATCGATACGAACGATATGTTCTTCGCTATCGAATAAAAATTCTGCTAAAGCTTTTGCAATTTCTGTTTTACCAACACCCGTTGGTCCTAAGAATAAGAATGAACCAATAGGTCGATGTGGATCTTTAATTCCAGCACGAGCACGAATAATGGCATCACCAACTAAATCAATCGCATCATCTTGTCCCATGACACGACGTTTTAATTCTTCTTTTAAGTTTAATAATTTTTCACGCTCACCTTGAACAAGTTTTGCAATGGGAATCCCTGTCCATCTTGAAATAATTTCAGCAATTTCTTCTTCTGTTACATTTTCACGAAGTAAGCGAGTTTCTTTTCCTGATTCATCACGCTGCATTTCTTCAACTTCAGCAATTTGTTTTTCTAAACTTGGAATTTTTCCATATTGTAATTCTGCTGCTTTTTCATATTCACCGCGCGCTTGCGCCTCCTCCAATGAACGACGAGCACCTTCTAATTCTTTTTTAAGGTCAGCCACACCATGAATCGCTTGTTTTTCTTTTTCCCATTGTAATTTTAAAACATTTAATTCATCTTTTAAATTTGCTAACTCTTTTTGTAACGCCTCTAAACGTTGCTTACTGTTTTCATCCTTTTCTTTCTTTAATGCTGCCTCTTCAATTTCAAGCTGTGTCACACGACGACTAATACGATCGACTTCTTCTGGTAAAGAGTCAATTTCTGTACGAATCGTAGCACATGCTTCATCAATTAAGTCAATCGCTTTATCCGGCAAGAAACGATCCGTAATGTATCGATCAGATAAAGTAGCTGCAGCGACAATCGCACGGTCAGAAATACTGACACGGTGATGTACCTCAAAACGATCTTTTAACCCACGTAAGATTGAAACCGTATCTTCAACTGTTGGTTCATTGACTTGAACTTTTTGAAAACGTCTTTCTAATGCTGGGTCTTTTTCAATGTATTCACGATATTCTTTTAATGTTGTCGCTCCAATACAGTGTAATTCTCCACGAGCAAGTAATGGTTTTAATAAGTTACCTGCATCCATCGCACCATCAGTACGGCCTGCTCCAACAATCGTATGAATTTCGTCAATGAATAAAATAATACGTCCTTCACTATTTTTCACTTCATTTAAAACGGCTTTTAAACGTTCTTCAAATTCACCACGATATTTAGCCCCTGCAACTAATGCTGCTAAGTCTAATTCAAAAATCACTTTATCTTTTAAACTTTCTGGAACATCTTGACGAACGATACGCCAAGCTAATCCTTCAACAATCGCTGTTTTACCAACCCCAGGTTCGCCAATTAAAACGGGATTATTTTTTGTTTTACGAGATAAAATACGAATTGCTCGACGAATCTCTTCATCACGCCCAATCACCGGATCAATTTTACCTGATTTAACATCTTCTACTAAATCACGTCCGTATTTTTCTAATACTTCATATGTTGCTTCTGGGTTTTGAGTCATCACGCGTGAATTCCCCCTTATCTGTGAAATAATTTCTTTTAAATGTTCTTCATTAATTTCATATTTTTTAATGAGTTGCTTCATTTGATAGTCTTTTGACTCAAGCATCGCTAGTAACACGTGTTCAATCGATAAATAATCATCTTTCCATGCACGAGCATAATCATCGGCTTTTAATAACGCACGATTTAAATCGGCCGATACATAAGGATCACCTGTTGCACCCGTTACAGATGGTTTTTTATCTAAAATTTGTTTTAATTCTTGTAATATATCCTGAATCGGATAACCTGCTCTTGAAAAAACACGTGCAGCTAATCCGTCATTATCTTGTAGTAGTACACTTAATAAATGCGGGGTATCAATCTCTTG
This sequence comes from Turicibacter sp. TJ11, assembly GCF_021497505.1. Taxonomy (NCBI): domain Bacteria; kingdom Bacillati; phylum Bacillota; class Erysipelotrichia; order Erysipelotrichales; family Turicibacteraceae; genus Turicibacter; species Turicibacter sp. TJ11. The sequence goes on from NZ_CP069349.1 coordinate 1,502,844, forward strand.
ATGTTGTAATGAAGTTGCAAGAGACTGTGCATTAACTAAGCCCTGTTGTAACTTTTCAGTCATTTTATTAATATTCATTAAACTCACTCCATTTCTATATCATCTAGGATGATGATATTATCATATCACCTTTTTAGCACTCAGTCAATAAGAGTGCTAATAATTTTGCAATGTGAACGTTTCTCATTTTGAAATTAACACTTTTTAATCAAAATCACCAAATTGCGACAAGCTTACAAGTTCATTTGACATGTTATCTATCTATGCTATCATAGTAAAACGGAGGTGTTTCAATGAAAACAAAGAAATTGATTGTCACAGATTTAGACGGAACAGCATTACAAAATTGGGAAATGCTTGATCCTAAAACAAAAGAAGCGTTAATTGCTGCTAAAGAAGCGGGACACATCGTCGTTATCGCAACAGGACGTCCGGCACGTGCATCGTTACACTTTTATAAGGAGTTAGGATTAGATACACCTATTATTAACTTTAATGGAGCTTATATACATCATCCATCTGATGAAAATTTCGAAGATATCGTCGCTCAAATTCCAACAGAAGTCATTGTGACGTTATTTGATTCAGAGTTAAAAGATTATATCGTCAATGCTTTTTGCGAATATAAGGATCACTTATATGTCTTACATCAAGGAGATACCATCCGTGATTGGTTCCATATTGAAACATGTACATCCGTTAAATACGGACCATTTAAAGAAACATTAGATGAACATCCAAATGGCTTTTTACTAGAAGCAAAGGATGGATATGCTCAAAAAGTAATGGATTTCTTACGTGAAAATTATGGAGATATTATCACGTGTCGTAACTGGGATGGAGACAATAAAAATATTATTGAAGTCTTTAAATCCGATACAAATAAAGCAACAGCTATCGAAAAATTAGCTAAATATTTTAACATTGAACAAAAAGATATCATAGCTTTTGGAGACGGAGATAACGATATTGAAATGTTAACCTACGCTGGAACAGGAATTGCAATGGATAATGCCATCGACAAACTAAAAGCAGTGGCTAACACAACCACAAAATCGAACAAAGAAAGTGGTGTCGCTCACTACATTCACGAATATATTTTAACTCCTAAAAAATAACAAAATAGTTACCTACTAGCGGTGACTGTTTATATATAAGTCCAGATAAATTTTCTTCAGAGAAAATTTTTAGAGCCCTACTAATGGTAGATACATTTTCTTCGAAAATGGCAGGTGCAATGTCAACAACTTAAGAAAATCAAAACATATTCTTCTAGCAAAATGATAGGTTAAATGTCAACTATTCGAGCGAATGATAGTCGCTTGATTTGAAATCATTCCAAATTTAAACTTGTTTATGCTCACTAAGTTGTTGACATTGTGGCAGATGACCCCTGGACTATAAAATGTCTTGATACGGCAAGTAGTCCTTGGTTTTGATAGCCTACCTTAGATGTAGAATACTTATCTGTTTATATATATATAAGGCGAAATATAATTCATGTTTTTTTCTATATACTAGCTATAGTAAAAAAGATTCTGGAAAGAACTTATATCAAAACACTCTCTATGATAAGAGTCCTTTTCAAATCATGTTAAAAGTTTTTCGCCATATATATATAATCTAATTTTTAACTTAAAAAAATCTCACTTAAAAAGTGAGATTTTTTAATTTTATTATTTAACAACGATATTTACTAATTTTCCTGGAACGGCAATTGTTTTTACAATTTCTTTTCCTGCAACGAAGTTTTGAACGTTCTCATGAGCCATTGCTACTTCTAACATATCATCTTTTGAAATGTTAGCAGGCACATCAATACGAGCACGTAATTTACCATTAACTTGAGCAATGATTGTAATCGTATCAGAAACTAATTTTGACTCATCGTATGTTGGCCATGCTTCATATGAAACAGTTCCTTCATGACCTAAAACTGACCAAATTTCTTCTGTCATATGTGGAGCAATTGGATTTAATAATTTAACAAATCCTTCAACGTATTCACGTGGAATACTTGTTGCTTTATATGATTCGTTAATAAAGATCATCATTTGAGCAATGGCCGTATTGAAGCTTAATTTTTCATAATCTTCAGTCACTTTTTTCACTGTCTCATGATAAACTTTATCTAATTTTCCATCATTTTCAGTCACTACTTTTTCAGCTAATGTGTGCTCTGGAGTCACAAATAAACGCCAAACACGATCTAAGAAACGACGGCTTCCGTCTAATCCTTCAGTTGACCAAGCGATCGCTGCATCAAGAGGTCCCATGAACATTTCGTATAAACGTAATGTATCTGCCCCATGAGATTCAACAATATCATCTGGATTTACAACGTTTCCTTTAGATTTTGACATTTTCTCATTGTTTTCACCTAAGATCATTCCTTGGTTGAATAAACGTTGGAATGGTTCTTTTGTTTCAACGACTCCTAAATCGAATAAGACTTTGTGCCAGAAGCGCGCGTATAATAAGTGTAATACCGCATGTTCTGCTCCACCGATGTATAAGTCAACTGGTAACCATTCTTTTAATAATTGTTTAGCTTCTTCCGTGTTTAACCCAACATAGTCTTCACCTTGTTTTAGGATGTAACCAATGTAGTACCAGCAGCTTCCTGCCCATTGTGGCATCGTATTTGTTTCACGACGACCTTTGACTCCATCTTCGCGTACAACCTCTAACCAATCTTTCGCATTAGCAAGTGGAGATTCACCCGTTCCAGATGGTTTGATGTTATCCATCACTGGTAATTCAAGTGGTAATTGATCTGCTTCAAGCACTGACATTGTTCCATCTTCCCACATAATGACTGGGAATGGTTCTCCCCAATAACGTTGACGAGAGAATAACCAATCACGTAATTTATAATTAACTTTACGAGATCCAGCACCATTTGCTTCTAACCATTCAATAACAGCTGCTTTAGCATCTACATTATTCATTCCGTTAATGAAGTCTGACTCAATGTGCGCACCGTCTCCGGTAAAGGCAGCTTCAGTAATATCTCCCTCAATGACTTGCTTGATTGGTAAGTCATATTTTTTAGCAAATTCAAAGTCGCGCTCATCATGAGCTGGAACCGCCATAACAGCTCCCGTTCCATAGCTTGCTAAGACATAATCTCCAATCCAAACTGGCACTTTTTCACCCGTGATTGGATGAATTGCATAGGCTCCTGTTGCAACTCCTGTTTTTTCTTTATTTAATTCTGTACGCTCTAAATCAGATTTTGCTTTTGAAGCTTCTTGATAAGCAACAACTGCTTCTTGACATTCAGGCGTTGTAATCTCATTTACTAATGGATGTTCTGGTGCTAAAACAACATATGTCACACCAAACACAGTATCTGGACGAGTTGTAAAGACATCAAATGATGCATCTGTTCCATCTACTTTAAAGTTAATTAACGCCCCTTCACTCTTACCGATCCAGTTACGTTGCATATCTTTGATACTTTCAGTCCAGTCTAATCCTTCTAAATCTTCAAGTAAACGTTCTGCGTAATGTGTAATTTTAAGTACCCATTGTTTCATAGGCTTCTTGATAACCGGATGTTCTCCACGCTCAGAAACCATTTTTCCATTGACATTTAAAACTTCTTCATTCGCTAAAACCGTTCCTAATCCTTCACACCAATTTACTTCAATATCCTTAATCTCAGCTAATCCCATGTTGTATAATTGTGTGAAAATCCATTGTGTCCATTTATAATATTTTGGATCCGTTGTATTTAATTCTTTATCCCAATCATAAGAGAATCCTAATGATTGAATTTGGTTACGGAACGTATTAATATTAACATCTGTAAATTCACGAGGATCATTTCCTGTGTTTAATGCATATTGCTCAGCTGGTAATCCGAATGCATCCCATCCCATTGGATGTAACACACGGTATCCTTGCATGCGCTTCATACGAGACACAATATCTGTTGCTGTGTATCCTTCTGGATGACCAACATGAAGTCCCGCTCCTGATGGATAAGGGAACATATCTAGTGCATAATATTTAGGTTTTGACTGATCGTCAGACGTTTTAAATGTCTTATTTTCTAGCCAATAATTTTGCCACTTCTTTTCAATCTGTTTGTGATCAAATGCCATAACTATTACCTCCATTAATCTATTTTTTAAGCTAAACAAAATGCCTTGCCTAAAAGACATACTCAAACCCATATTTTTCTTAATTTGTGACTAATTAGCTATAATTATTCATAAATTCAAAATAATGGATTAACTCCTATAAACTTATAAGCAATTCTTCCTTATAAAGATAACAAGGTGGCAATATAACACCATTTAGTTTGGCTCCACCTCACTCAAAAATTTAAGGAGAACGCGTTGCTTCACTGTGTGTATAGTTCAACTAACAAAAAAAGTCCTTAGAATATGACTATTCTAAGGACGTTATAGACGCGGTACCACCTTAGTTGCAAGAGTCTAAAAAGTAGTCTCTTACCTCTTTCATCTTTTAACGCAAGAATACGGCAATCATTACTTTAGTTCACAATTGCAACTCCGAGGTGAGTTCATAAGTGCCTCATACGAATTTTCACCGACCATTCGCTCTCTACAACAAGTCTAACCTTATTACTAGTCCTCTTCACGGTTCATATAAGTTTATTCTAAAAAAATTATATCAAACCTTTGCTAAAATACAAGATTTTTTAATAAAAGAGGGTGAAAAAATGACATAAAATAATATCTCGTGCCACCCTTAGATAACTATGATAAAATAAATAAGAAAAAAGCACTGCTTCATCTTCATTGACTCAGATCGTTTTCATAGAGATAATTAACTCTTTACATAGCAGTGCTTCATCCCTAACATTCACAAAAAATGAAGAAATCAAATAGAACATCATCAACTTTAAAAATGATGTGCTTTTAAGTCTTAGGAGGAAAATGAAATGAATCATCCCTTTCCATATAGTTATGCTGATAAGCGATACCACACATTAAACTATCACTTACGTGAAAAATATCATCAAAAAATATTTAAAGTCATGATTAATGCTGGTTTTACTTGCCCTAATATCGATGGAACGGTGAAATACGGTGGATGTACGTTTTGTAGTACAAAAGGTAGTGGTGATTTTGCTGGAAATCCAGAAGATAATTTAAAAACGCAATTCAATCAAGTGAAAGACATGATGCATCAAAAATGGCCAGAAGCAGGTTATATCGCTTATTTTCAGGCTTTTTCAAATACGCATGCACCGCTTGATGTGTTAAAGCGTAAATATGAAGCGGTTTTAGAATGTGATCCTAATATTGTTGCCCTTTCGATCGGAACTCGTCCTGACTGCTTACCTAATGATGTCGTCGATTATTTAGGTGAGTTAAATGAAAAAGTCGATTTATGGGTGGAGCTTGGGCTTCAGTCCATGCATGATCAAACCGGAAAACTGATTAATCGTGGTCATGATTATCAAACATTAGTCGATGGTGTCAAAAAATTACGTGATAAAAACATTGATGTCATCATTCATATTATTAATGGTCTTCCAAATGAAACACACGAGATGATGCTTGAAACAGCTAAAGCGGTTGCCAACCTCGATGTTCAAGGAATTAAAATTCATCTACTTCACGTCATTGAAGGAACACCGATGCACAAAATGTATGAAAAAGGAATGCTTCGTCTCATGGAAAAAGATGAATATGTTGACCTCATCGTTGATCAATTAGAAGTTCTACCACCTGAAATGGTCATCCACCGTTTAACAGGAGATGCAGTTCGTGAAGAACTGGTTGGCCCAATGTGGAGTTTAAAAAAATGGGAAGTTTTAAATGTCATTGACGATCGTTTAAAAGAGCGAAACACTTATCAAGGTCGACTTTATCAAAAACAGGAGGAGAACTAAAATGGCACAAACATTAGAACGCGTTCTTCCGTTTTCAAAACAATTACTTGAAAAAGCCGTAAACTCTGGTGATGTTGTCATTGATGCAACTGCTGGTAATGGCTATGACACCTTATTTTTAGCTGAACTAGTGGGTCAAACCGGTCATGTCTATAGCTTCGATGTTCAAGAAGAAGCGATGACTAGTACAAAAGCCAAACTTAATGAAGAACACATTAATCATGTCACCCTAATTCATGATGGTCATCAACACGTCTTAAACTATGTTAAACAACCCATTAGTGCCGCTATTTTTAACCTAGGTTATCTTCCTGGTAGTGATCAAAGCATTACAACTCATGGTGAAACAACATGGAAAGCTGTCACTGATATGTTAGGCTTATTAAAAAAGAATGGCATTATTATTTTAGTCATTTATCATGGTCATGACGAAGGAAAGCTTGAGCGTCACTACTTAGAGCAATGCTTTGAAACACTCGATCCTAAAACCACTCAAGTTTTAACCTATCAATTCATCAATCGCAAAACAGCACCTTTTATCGTCGCCATTGAAAAATTACATTAAAAACTACCTTATGGTAGTTTTTTTATTTCCTCCAATAGAAAAAACAATACGTTTATTTAGACGTAATCTGACTTCTTACACTCACCTATCTAAAAATTTTATCGAATATTACCTATGATCTACCGATTCTTCATGTATCAGCATTTTTCTACTAATACCTGAACGATAGAACCCTTCGTCCTATCAGGTAACCGATTACAACCTATTTTCAAAACTATGACATTTCTACTTTTTCATCATTTTAGATGCTATAATGTTGGCATAGATACGGAAAAGGAGGAAAAATAAGTAATGAGGGGCAGCAGATTAAAAAAACTATTAGATATCTTAAAAAGACATGATCATAAAAACGAAACTTATAACTACGTCATTCCTGACTTATGGAATGCCTGGGGTTATCAAGGAGAAGAAATGGTGCGTACGAGTTGGGGGGAACTCATCGTTAATCCATATCATTTCTATAGCGAAGTGATTGAATCATACATCTTACCAAAAGCAAAAGATGACGTGAATTATAATCAATCATTAAGTATCATCAACCAATCTTATGAAGATAAGCCAGGTTATTTAGGGGGAGACTGGATTAAAGATTCGGTTGTTTATTCCATGATGGTCCGAACATCAACGGCTTGGGACCATGACCGAAGTGGCGATTTAGAAAATCATAACTTATATGATTTAAACGAAACAGGGACATTTGTTAAATCATTAGTTTTATTACCACTTCTTAAAAAAATGGGCGTGGATACCGTCTATATGCTACCGATTTCAAAATTTTCATTAAAAGATAAAAAAGGAGAACTCGGATCACCTTATGGTGTGAGTAATTTCTTCGAAATTGATCCAAGTCTAAAAGATAATATGACAGGGTCAGAAATGACGGTGGAAGAAGAATTTCAAGCGTTTGTAGAAGCTTGTCATATCTTAGATATGAAAGTCATGATTGATATCATTCCTCGAACAAATTCAGTTGAAAGTGACCTCATTTTAGAACATCCGGATTGGTTCTACTGGGTTTACACCGATACTTTCCACGAATATTATCCACCACATGTTCCTGGACTTGGAAGTACTTTAACACCAAAATCAGAATACTTACCTTATGTTTATGCCTCTGAATCTGTTTGGAATCATATTCATAAGTTTTCATATGCACCAAACATCATTGACCCTGAAAAATGGGAACGTGTCGTTAAAGAATATCATGAAACAGAAGGTGCTTCTATTTTAGATTTAGTGAGTCGTGAATTTGGATTAACGGTTGCGCCTGCTTTCTCAGATCACATTAATGATGTTCAACCTCCATGGACAGATATAACATTCTTCAGAATGTATCTCGATCATCCGGTTGAAAGCCAAAAATATTTAGGGGGACAAGAGTTACCTCCATATATTTTATTTGATACCATCAAATCAAATTTATATAAAGGTCATGTCATTAATGAAGGGTTATGGGCCACTTTATCAAACATCATTCCTCATTATCAACAACAGTACGGTATTGATGGGGCTCGTATTGATATGGGGCATGCCCTTCCATCAGAACTTGTCAATCGTATCATTGCTAATGCACGTATCAATGATAAAGACTTCTGTTTCATTGCTGAAGAACTACAAGAAGAAAATGCAAAAGTTTCAAGAGATAATGGCTATAATATGATTATCGGTTATGGATTCTATCAAGAACCTCGTGTTTACGAACATCGTACACACAACTTTATGTATGAATCTCGTCATTTACCATGTCCAGTTTTTGCTGGAGGAGAAACACACGATACGCCTCGTTTAGCTGCAAGGGATGGTGGACGCACGTTATCAAAAATGTTAACGATTATGAATATGTTCATGCCTAATGGTGTTCCATTCATCAACTCAGGACAAGAAGTCTATGAAACTCAACCAATGAATACAGGTCTAGATTGCCGCGACTATGAGCAATATATGTTACCACAACATGATCGTTATTTTGGAAAGTTAGCACTATTTGATAAATTTGCTCTTCATTATTTGAACCATATGCGTTGGGAATTACCTGACATCTTAGAGGTTGTCTCAAAAATTCGTCAAGATCACATCAAAACATTTACAAACATTGAAAACTTTGTTGGATTAGGATTTGATCAATTAAGTGATCCTGCGATTGGATTTGGCTATATTGAAGAAGGAAAACGCGGTCATCATAACGATAATGTCTTCATTATTGTTGCAAGTACAGAAATGTACTCACCAATTGATGTCACGGTTCATCTTGAGAATTTACGTGAGCAATCAAAAAATAACTGGTGTACAGGAAAACTATTATTCTCAACACATGAGTGGCCACGTGATATTCACGAATTTGACTATCATCAAAATTTACACCTTCATCTTCAACCAGGGGAAGTTAAAATTATTAAATTATGATATAATGAAAGGTAACATCTCACCATGTTACCTTTTTTTATTGTCGCATCATTTACTCATCTGTAAAACTGTTACCTGTGGTGAATACATAAGGTTTATATCTGTTCAATCTCTGATCTTATAATCTTGCGACTTATTTAAATCCATCTCTTTCAAATAAATACTGCTTTCATATAGGAGAAATTATATGTCACAACGTCTTTTAAAAGTTGCTCTTTTTAGTCTCGTAAGCTCTTTATTGTTACTCATGATCACTCTTCCCCTCATTGCTATGCTCTATTTAAGTGGAATTCAATACCACAGCCGTTGGCAAGTCATTTTATTTATTTTCATCATTGCTGCCATTGATTTAATAGCGGAATGTGTGGGAAAAATGGTTGTTGAAGGATTCACCTATCTTTGTTCTTGGAATTCAAGAATAAGTTTAATTTTTAGATACATCTTAGACTTTTTCTTAACGTTGTTTATTACCCACTATATTGATGAATGGTATCCTGGCATCATACTTTCAAACGTTGGTGAAATAACCTTTTCAATTTTAATTCTAATATTTACTGCTGTTCTTGAAATGAATACAAATGATAAAAAGGAAGCATAATGCTTCCTTTTTATCATATACTAATTATATACCAAATAAAGGTAGATGATGTTAGCGTTTTATTCAAATTACATGTATAATAAAATTAGATTGTTAAGTGGCGATAAGTTTTTCCATGTTTAACTCATCACCCAACTAGTGGTTAAAGTCAAAATGCTTTATCACTTAGCTTAGGGAATCCACTATAATCTATGTGAGTCATAAAAACTCAAATCATGAGTACCATTCTAAGTTTGCAAATTCTTTTCAAGACTTAGATAAACGTTGTGACCTATCAAAGGAGGATCCTGCTATGTATAAAAACATTTTAGTTGCCGTTGATGACAGTGCGAAGTCTCGATTAGCTTTTCAGTCTGCGGTTGAAACTGCAGTTGCATTCGGATCAAAACTAACCATTTGTCATATCAAAAAAAACACCATTATCTATACACCAATTGACCCAACAGGAATGCTATCTACGACCCATATTTTTAAACAAGATTTTGCACAATATATGGATGAAGCGTTAGAAAAATATAAAGAAGATGCCCTAAGAGCTAATATTAAAGAGATTGAAATTGTTCAAACCTATAGTTCTTCTCCTGGGCTTGCTATCGCTGAAGTTATTGCACCTGGTTATGAAGTTGATTTAATTGTTTGTGGAGCAAGTAATAAATCAGGATTTGACCGCTTTTTACTAGGAAGTGTTTCTTTAGATATTGTTAAACACGCTAAATGTGATGTCAATGTCATTCGTATCGGTGGAAATAAGTAGAAAAAATCTGTATCGTTTGGATACAGCCTTTTCTTATTTAAAAGATTAAAAAAGAAGTGATTCTAATTGCTTAGAATCACTTCTTTTAACTAATCTGCATAATTCACTAATGATAAGAATGAGTTTGGATCTAAAGAGGCTCCTCCAACTAAAGCACCGTCAATGTGCTCTTGTGACATAAGCTCTTTAATATTAGCTGGATTAACTGATCCTCCATATTGAATACGAATAGCATTCGCAGCTTCTTTTCCGTAAATTCGCTCAACGACTTCACGAATATAGCCAATCGTTTCATTCGCCTGCTCTGCTGTTGCTGTACGTCCTGTTCCAATAGCCCAAATCGGCTCATAAGCGATAACGACTTTTTTCACTTGATCGACAGTCAATCCTGATAAAGCAGCTACTGTTTGCTGTTCAATGACTTGATTTGTCGTATGATTTTCACGTTGTTCTAATGATTCTCCAACACAAACAATTGGCGTTAATTGATGAGTCAAAGCTTCATGAACTTTTTTATTGACTGATTCATCAGTTTCATTAAACATCTCACGACGCTCACTATGACCTAAAATCACGTAAGAAACACCAATTAAGCTTAACATATCCGCTGATACTTCTCCTGTATAAGCTCCTGATTTTTCAAAGTGCATGTTTTGTGCTCCAATACGTAAGGAAGATCCTTGACGTTTAACTAAACAACGTAAATATGGAAATGGCGCACAAATAACTGATTCGACTTGATCATTTGAAACCACCTGATCTTTTATAGCATAAATAAATTTTAAAGCCTCATTACGCGTTTTATTCATCTTCCAATTCCCTATAATAATCGGTTTTCTCATTCCCCACACCTCATTATTTCATCTTATTTTTTAATACTCCCTCTTATGATGATTTTTCCTGTTCATTTTGTTCTTGCCCCTCATCCTTTGTTTTCAGCTTTGATCGAAATAATCCCGTTGTATTAAAGACAAGTTCCACCACTACCATCGCAACAACTAACATCACTAAACCATAAAACTTAGATGTCATCGTATATAAAATAGCTGTTAATGAAAATAAACCTGCAATTGCATATAAAACAAGTACACTTTTAACATGTCCTAAATTTCGATCAAGTAACTGATGATGGACATGACCACGATCAGGCTCAAACGGAGACTGCCCATTTAAAATTCGGCGAATAATCGCCCAAACTGTGTCAAAAATTGGGACAGATAACATCACAATCGGTACGATAAATGATACAAAAGCTGCATTTTTATATCCTAGTAACGATAAGACAGAAACCGAAAATCCTAAAAATAATGAACCCGTATCCCCCATAAAAATCTTAGCAGGATGAAAATTATGAACTAAAAATCCAAGTGTCGATCCTAGCAATAAACAAGACATGATGGCTACAAATAACTCTCCTTGATAAGCAGCTAAAATTGCCATCGTTCCAAAAGAAATTGCCGATATTCCAGACGATAACCCATCTAGTCCATCGATTAAATTAATTGAATTAGTAATTCCAACGATCCAAGCAATAGTGACAAATATACCTAACCATCCTAAATCGATAACGGGTAAAAACGGCAAATAAATTTTATCAATCATGAAATCACCATATAAAACCATGATCAAAGCGGCTACTAATTGAACAAGAGCTTTAGGCTTAGCAGGTAATTCAAACATATCATCAAGCATTCCTGTGACAACAATTAAAAAGGAAGCAATGAAATAGGCATCAATGAAGGCAATCTCAGCATTATTAAGAGCATACCCTTTTACTCTAAATATCATATATCCTAGTAGAAAGGAAACATAAATCGCCAATCCTCCCATTCTCGGCATAATCCGATGATGGACTTTTCGCTGATTCGGTTGATCAACTGCCTTTGTAAAATAAGCAAGTTTCATGACATAAGGCGTAACTAATACGGCAATTATGAAACAAAACATGATGACTAATAAGTAAATCATAGTGACACCTCACGGTTAAATTTTTAAGCTATTATACCATATCTAGGCAACCAAATGAAGTCTCCCACAAAAATCTCATCAGTTTCTCTCACTATTTACACGGTATCTTCTTTTTAAAGTACAGTCTCAATCTATCTTCCTTCAATACGAGCCAATTCATCAACAACTTCCATAAACTCCTCCATAAAAATACTTAAAATATCTTCACATGGATTTTCATCATTTAAAGCTTTTTCAAGTTCACGACTATATTCATAAAGCTCGTCTGCTCCAAGTTGAGCAGCTAATCCTTTAATCGTATGAACTACTCGAATCGCTTCTGAAATATTTGATTCAATAAGTTGTGGCAACTGCTCATTAATCATATAAAAATGTTTTCTAAAGTTATGAGCAATTCTCAAATATAGACGCACATTCCCAGCAATACGTTCTAATGCATAAGAAATGTTAAGCATCGAGCTCATCTCGATGAGTTGTTCAGCCTTCATCGGTTTAACCTCTACAGGCTTAGAATTTAACACACTATAAACCCCATTTGATAATGTGTAATGATCAACTGGTTTTGGAACATAGGCATCAGCTCCATGACGCAATACGAAATCTAGTTCCAAACGCTCACTAACCCCAGTTAATAAAATAACTTTAGCTTCTGCATTAATCAATTTAATGGCCTTAAAGACATCTACTCCGCTCATGCCTGGCATAATAACATCTAATAAAATACAATCGTACTGACTAAATGTTTTAGCATAATGTTTAATCGCTTGCTTCGGATCAGAAAATGCACTAACACTATATCCAAAGCTTTCAAGTAACGCTTCCGTAATTTCTAAATTAGATAATTCATCGTCGATTAATAAAATATTCCCTACTCCGCGTGGAACAGATTCTTCATTAACAAATTCTTCAATTCCATGATTAATAGGTAAATAAATTGTAAAGGTTGTTCCTTTTCCGACAACCGAATCTACCTCTAATGCTCCATTATGCGTTCTTAACGTTTCAACGACACTAGCTAATCCCATTCCCGTCCCTTTTCCAACATCTTTCGTTGTAAAAAACGGTTTAAAGATTTTGGGCATTAATTTTTTATCAATCCCGCAACCTGTGTCTTTGACTTTTAAGACAGCATAGCTATTCGGTGTAATATTAGTATTTAGTAAATTACCAGGTATCTCATCTAATTGATGGTGAGTTAATGTTAATTCTATGCACCCTTGACCTTTAATGGCATCACGAGCATTAATGCATAAATTTAAAATAGCATTATTTAATTGAGACTCATCACCTAATACAAAGTATTCATCTGGCTCAATATTTAGTTCAATTTTAATTCGACGATCAACGGTATGTTTTAACATGTTAACTGTATCTTTAACAATTTGAACTAAGTCAATATTCATACGTTTGTTTTCAGGTTTATGGGAAAACGCTAATAACTGACGAGTTAATTCTGTCGAATGACGAACGGAACGTTCAATTCCATCCATATAACGTAACAACGTCTCATCATTTGTCATTGATTTCATTAGCGCAACGTAACCTAAAATTCCATTCAATTGATTATTAAAGTCATGACTTACACCACTTGTTAATTGACCTAAAGCTTGTAATTTTTGTAATTGGCTATCAATTAAATCATGGTTCTTTTTAAACGATAAGTCCAAAAGTAAACCTCGAACACGTACTTCCCCTACATCATTAATTAATTTTTCACATTTTAAAACTAATGTCTCCCAAGGCTGATGCTTATGACGAATTAACACGTCTCGTGTTAATTCACGATCTGGACTTAATAAAAACGTTTCAACAATCTCATTGATGGACTCATTATTAAATAAACTATTTGACTTTTGCGTCGTTGAATCAAGTTCTAATAATTGCTCAATCACTGAATTGACATACCATATCCGTTCACTCACATGATATTCAAAAAATCCATACGCTAAATCAAGCAACTGTAAATACCAATCTTTTGATCCAATTTCCACTTCTAATTGAGAACTAAACTGTAACCTACCTATTTCTACCACTCTCATATTTTTAACCCTGTTTTAAAACAGATACCCCACTTTCCAAAGTATATTCAATAATATAATGATTACCTCATTTAAGTAATTATATACTTATATAGGATTCCCTTATTTTACTATAGTTATTCTTATTATATGTGTTTTAACTATAACATTCAATACCTTATATATATAAGCCCAGATAAGTTTTTCATATCGGAAAACTTTTATGCCCTACTAACGGTAGATACATTTTCTTAGAAAATGGTAGGTGACCTGTGCCCTACTAAAGGAGGAGACATGCTGCGCATGGCAGGTGACCCCTGGACGATAGTCTGCCCCAGTATTAAAGTAATTGTTCAACTAAGACTGACATACAATGATGAAATACATTTCTGTTTTTATATAGATATAAGTTCTCAGCATTATCTTGCCTTTGCTTTGAAACTTAGGTCTTCGTTTTTGATGACTAAAATAGGATTTTATGCTATTCATCATTTTCTCAAGACTCTATTTAAATTTGGAACATATAATACAATAAAAAGGCAATCATCTAGTTAAGGAGGGGGCTATGAAAAAAAAACAACTTTCAACAAACAGAGACACTAAATCACCTAAACAAAAAAAAACTCACTCCCATCACTTCGAAAAAAATATGCATAATGTCATTGAACTTTTAAACGAAAAAGTAGATGTTATGCAATCGATGATTAACGATCTTGATTTAACTCCTTCTTCTAGTGAAATGAAAAAAGAGGACAGTTCTAAGTCAGTTCCTCCCTCTGAAGCGGATTTAGTCGCTTATCTACAAACGATTCTCTCAGATGATATAAGTTTAGAAGATTTAAGATTTCAATCGTTAGACGGAGCAAATATTGGCGACACTCAAACAACAGGCGATCGACTGAATGGTAGCCTTCCTATTCAAAATGCTGGTGCTTCAAATAGCGGACAAAGTGGAGCAGCCATTGTTCATCGAACATCGTATAATTATGCCTCTGCCTCTTCACAAAATTACAGTTATGGTTTTACTAACTCTGAATTCTTTGCCTTCATCGGAAATCTCGATCCAGTTGAATATATTTTAGTAATTACGGTGGTTGCAATTATCATTGGAGTTGAACTCAATGTCTTTGAACGACAGATTGTTGGTGGAACACTCGTTGATATTGGCGTCACACTTGGTAATATGGTTGAACAAGAACTCTTTCGATCAGCTCGTAGAAATGAAATTGTTAACCGTCAGCGTAACGAGGCAGAACAAAATGACTTTGATACGTTATACGACAGTATTGATCAACTACAAGCAGAAATTGATCGGTTAAAAGAACAGATTGGCCAAAACCAAACATAAAAAGGACGTCTATATAGAAACAGAAATGTATTTCATCATTGTATATCAGTCTTAGTTAAGCAATTACTTTAATACTGAGGCAGACTATAGTCCAGCTAAAAGTTTTCCGATATGAAAAACTTATCTGGACTTATATAGTTAAAAAGCTTGACGTCCTTTTTTAGCGTATTTTCACTAAAAATATTGACTATAAGGTCAATAGATAGTTTATTATATTCGTATACCAAAAAGAAAGGTGAGAAAGAAATGACAAAAAAATTTCTAAGTTATGCCCTTCCATCCGCGTTAGCGATGTTTATTTCATCTTTATATACAGTGATTGATGGAATTTTCGTTGGACAAGGAGTTGGTGACTTAGCGTTAGCAGCTGTAAATGTTGTTATTCCGCTGACGATTATGCTCTTTGGAATGGCAACGATGTTTGCTGTAGGAGGTGGAGCCTTAATTTCAAAAAACTTCGGAAGCAAAGATATTGAAAATGCAAATTTGATGTTTCATCAAGTGTTTAAATTTTTACTTATCATTAGTGTTCTCATTAGTATTACCTTTGTGATCTTTGCCGGACCGATTGTTAAAGGACTTGGTGCAACACCTGATTTATATGAACCAGCTAAAACATATCTAAGATTTTATTCTTTATTTTGTATTCCTAATATTATAGGAATTGCCTTAAACAGCTTTATTCGAAACGATGGAAATCCTAAGCTAGCCATGATTGCGACATTTTCAGGAGCAATCACCAATATTGTGCTTGACTATTTATTCATCTTCCCGCTTCAACTTGGATTATTTGGTGCAGCGATGGCAACGGGTCTTGGGCAAGTCGTGACGGTCTGCATTATTCTGATTCATTTCATTCGTCGACAAGGTCAATTACGCTTTGGGAATGTCAAACTTGACTTTCAAATCATTAAAGAGTTTTCAAGTATTGGCTTTCCTTCGTTCTTTGCTGAAGCAGCCTTCTCTATTATTATTTATCTAACCAATATCGCTTTAGTCAAAACGGTTGGTGAAATGGGAATGACCACTTATAGCATCATCAATTATTTAACGACGCCTATTTATTTATTTTTATTAGGGTTAGCCTTTGGAGCACAACCACTAATTAGCTATCATTTCGGTGCTAAAGAACAAAAACCGATGATGAAATACTATCATATGACGAATCAGACGAATTACTTGATTAATTTTATCTTTATGGCTATTTGTTACTTTTTTGGTCGACCAATCATTAGTATCTTTACTCAAGATCCAACGATCATTGAGATGGCCTATGTTGGGCTAAACATTGTTAATGCTGCTTTCATTATAATCGGTTTAAACCTAAATACAACGATTTACTATCAAGCGATTGAAACCCCTAAATATTCAAATATAATTTGCGCTTGTCGATCAATCATTTTCTTACCCATTGTTTTATTTATGTTAACAAATTTATTCGGACTATACGGTATTTGGTCTGCTTTACTAGTCTCAGAATTTTTAACCTATCTCTGTTTTTTAATTTTTACAAATATCAATCAGATTACGAGGCAAGCTATTTCACTCTCTTAAAAACGATTCAATCGAATCGTTTTTTAATTTCAAGCAAAAAATCATCCTAAAACGGGTGATTCGATTATGCTTAATAAATTCATCGTTATTAATCTTAGTCATAAAAAAGCTTAAAGAACGAATATTGCTTTAAGTATATATTTTTTATTAGCGAACATCTTAAACACTCTTATGTAAATTTCTCCAATAACACCATACACTTTATGATAAATACGCTCATCTGACGTCTTTCATGATTTCTTTTTATATCTCTAACTCAAAGCTGTATTCATTATAACCGGCTAGAATGACTAAAATACTCACTTCAATGACTTCTAATAACTGCTTCATTAAGTTATCTCCTTTTTATTTGATGAATTTTTTCTATCTTCCATCATTTATTACTATCTTTAGTATTTCTATTATTTGGTTATTTATTCAATTATCTAGAAAAAAGTCAGGATTACTCTCCTGACTTTACATATTTGTTTATAAATTGATAAATTCTATCAAAATATTCATCTTCTATTTTAATATCCGCTTCACAATGACCTAATCCATCAATATACCATAACTCTTTACTTTCATGTGGAATGGCATCAAAAATATGTTGACTACTTTCGGGTGGTGTGACCCTGTCTTCTTTTCCATGAATTAAAAGAACAGGTACGGTGATATTTTTCACCGCATCAACGGGCTGAATATCATCATACGTTAAATCTTCCTTAACTTTTAAGAAGACATTTCCTGCCCACTTTGCAAATCGAACCGGTAACAATGGAATTTTTTTCGCAATAATTCCAAGTTCTACGGCACTCTCCATTGTATGATACGGAGCATCTAATACATAAAAATTAACATTCTTACTTTCTTCATTTAATTCTGTATGCATCGTTGAAGTCGCTGCTCCCATTGAAAATCCATGAACTCCGACAACTCCCTCAGGATAAAGATTTCGTGTATAATCGGCCACAGCCTCTAAGTCAAAACGTTCATACAACCCAAACGTGAAATTATCTCCGCCTGTTAATCCTGTATTTCTCTGATGATAAACCACCACATTATAACCGTTCTCTAAGTAATTAAAAGCTACATTTAAAACTTCATGATAATTACTTCCAATTCCATGAACAACAATCATAGCATCTGACGTTTCTTGATTTGATGTGATACAAAGCGTTTCAATCTCATATCCATTGACTTCACTGTTTATAAAAACCGTCTCATGTTCATATTTCTCAAGAGTATCAAGTACTTTATCCTCTCGATTAGCATAAAAAGCTTCCATCTCATCCGCTTTAACAGATGCTTTTTTACCAACTGTTCCATCATAAACCATACCACCTACAATCCAAGTGGCCGCACCAACCACCGCAGCAGTTGCTGTCGCTACAATTCCAGATCCAATGACGACTTTCTTTTTTTTCATTGCCACACCCCACTCATTTTAAGTTCAAATAAATTTTTACTTATTATAACAAATAATAGTTTGGATATCAAATTTTTAAAATTGTAAACATTTTACACTTATATTCACCACATTCAAATCCAAACTATACTTGTTGTGTCAAACAACAAACTTCTAAGTCTGGAGGATTTTGATATGTTAGAAAAAAATCCAAGTATCAAATGTAACGTCAGCAGTTGTAAGTTTAATAATAAAAATAAACACTACTGTAAATTAGAGACAATCAAAATCGGAACACATGAAAAAAATCCGATTCAAGTAGAATGTACAGATTGTCAATCATTTGAACTTCAAGAATAGCTTAATCCTCTCCTAATATCTTTTAGCTAGATCACATTGATCTAGCTTTTTTTATGATTCATCTTATCAAAAGACCTTTAAGTTAAAGGTTGTTTCAATAGAACGTCTTTGATGAACGATCAAAAAAACTCCATCTTTGTGGAGTTTTAAACCTAAATATTATAAGAAAACTATCTCAAGTAATCCTAAAAGGATGGAAACAGTTAATAGGACCTTAGCTAACATTAGTTTATTTCGATAATATCCAAAAATTCCAATGATACTTAATCCACCTGTCAGCCAACCTACTAACTTTAACATCATAAAGTTAGACGGAAGCGATCCAACAAAAATCCAAACGATAGATAAACTTAATAAAAAAGATGCATAAATCATTGTTTGTTGAAGTTTTTGACGTTTAGTCGTCCACATAAACCAAACAAAAATGAATGATAAAACAAATAAACTCATCATAAAGATAGATAAAATGCCTAATGCCATTTTAAATTCTCCTCCTTTATCTTTAGCAAAAAAATGTTGAATGATCTTATTTTTCAAATTAATAAGTATAGACTATTATATCGCTGTCATTACTTTTTATCAAATAAATCATACTAAATTATGATATACTTCTTTATATATCTTATGTTTATAAATTTATTCTAACCATTAAAAATGATCTGAATGAAGATGATTTAACATTATTTTAGTATTTTAAAAAAGTAGAGGCACTAACTATGAAAACTCCTGTTAAAACCGTTAAAGAATTTCGTGAAACAGTTTTATCTGAATTAAATTTTACCGGTACGAAAGAAAAATACTGTACTTTATACCAAAACAAAAAAAATCCACAAAACGGATTTTTCTTATTATATGAACGTCCTAACTATTATGAGTTTGGAATCGCTGATTATACCATCGATCACTCGTTTACAATCCACTTTGATAATCCACAACGACTCGTCCGTTTAGGAACCGTGTATAAAGGAACGACTGAATTTCAATTAGATAACGCTCCTGTTTCCTCATTCAAACCTTCTTCTTTTTTTGTCGTCGAGCAAGATCTTAAAGGAAAGCAAACTTGGCATCAAGGGCAACATTTTCATGGCGCAGAAATTACGATTTATGAAGCTTACTTTAATGAAGTCATTCAACCCTTATTAAAAAAAGAAGTTGATTTTGATTTTTTTATCAAAAACTATACCTATAATTATCTTCCACTTGAAGTGATGTCCATTATTCAGTCGATGCAAGCTCTCTCTAACAAAAACGCACTTGATCCTCTACAGCTTGAATCGGCTTTACTACAATGCATCTCAATTATTATTCAAACGATTGAAGAGTCACCTAATAATGCATTTACTCATCAACTTTATTATGGAAAAATAAAAATTGGAACTGATCGCTATTTGCATTTAAGTGCCCAAGATATCGGGCGTATTCAACAAGCTCATGATATTTTAACGAAACATGTCGAAGCTCCACCGACCATCGATAAACTGAGTGAGATGGTTTTACTCAATCCACAAAAATTACAAGCGGGATTTTCATATTACTATCATCAATCAATCGGAGACTTTATCACCTCATTAAAAATGACATTAGCCGCTAACTTATTATGTACGACTGAGATGAGGATTTCAGATATTTCAAAAAAAGTAGGCTATCTTTATCCGAGTAACTTTATTAAAATGTTTAAACAAACGTATGATTGCACTCCGCTACAATACCGTAACTATCATAAAAACCCAAAAAACAGCTTATAAAAAGCTGTTTTTTTAATCTTTAATTTGTAACACATTCCAACGAACCAGTAGCGTGACTCCAAAAACTAAACTAGCCGCTAAATAAATGAGCCAATAAATTTGATCAACAAATACTTCAATTAATCCACCAAATAAAATTTGCCCAAGCGGAATACATAACACCGCAAATGCCGATCCAAACGCTAACACTTTTCCTAATACTGAGCTTTCGGTTTCTTCATATAAGTAAGTTGAACTTAGCACATTCGCAATTCCTAAAACACCCATGATGATCATCCCAAAAAGAGTAAATAACGCCACACTAACAAACGACGAACTGTATCCTTTTTGAAATAAAAAAACAGACATTCCCATTAAAGCCATTGAAATCGATGTTAAATATAAAGTTTGATGAATTCGTTTAATATGAAACATCGCTGGTTTTAAGGTAATAATGAACCCGCCAATAATCATTCCTAGTGCAATTAATCCCTCAGCAACTCCATAAACTTCTGATGACAAATTAAACGTTACTTTAATTAAATAAGGGGCAGCAACACTAAAGACAGGCACTAAAAACAAATTATAAAATCCCGAAAATAATAACATTCGAAAGACAATCGGGTTTTTATCTTTTAAGTACGTATAACTTTCTTTCATATCTAATAAGAAGACGGACATAAAGTTTTCTTTTTTCGTTGATTTTTCATGAGGAATTTCTAAAAATAACTCTAAAATAGCTGAAAATATAAAGCTCACTAAATTAAATACCACGACACCTGAAATCCCAAAGAATCCATATAATAATCCTGCTAAAATAGGACCTAAAAAATTACTAAGAGATGAAACTTGTTGAATAATGGCATTCGCTCGAACGAGATTCTCCTTTTTTATTATAACTGGAATACACGTATTAACGACTGGTTGATAAATAGTTGAAATCGTTGATAATACAATCATCACCAAAGCGACGATCCATACTTGATCATTTCCATGAAATAAAACAGTGGCATAAATAGCTAATAAAATCGCACTAATCACATCTAATCCAATCATTAAATGCTTCTTATTTCCTCGATCCGCTAAAATCCCCGCTACGGGAGAAACTAATACGACAGGAATCATCGAGATAGCTAAAATACTAGCAAACACACTCGCCGATCCTGTTAAATCTAACAAATATAACGACAAAGCAAATCGTTGAATCGAACTTCCAAACAGCGAAATAATTTGTCCTATAACTAATAATGTAAAGTTTTTATGAGATAACCGAGTTGACATAACGACTCCTAACTAGCACTTTCTTCTTTTAGATGAAAATCAACACAAATAGGATATTGTTTTGTTTCATCTAATTGTAACGTGGCTTGAATTCCATATAGTGCAAATAAATTTTCCTCTGTAATAACATCTAGAGGTTTTCCAAAGAAGATGACTTCCCCTTCTTTGACTCCCACTAAATAATCAGCAAATTTCGTTGCATTATTTAATTCATGTAAAACCATCACAATCGTGCGGTTTTCTTCTTCATTTAATTTTTTTAACAACATTAAAATTTCAAGTTGATGAGCTAAATCAAGATAAGTCGTCGGTTCATCTAAAACCAAAATTTCTGTTTCCTGTGCCAAAGCCATCGCAATCCACGCACGTTGACGTTGACCTCCTGATAATGAATCAACTGTTCGATTCGCTAATTCAAAAATCCCCGTGACTTTCATCGCCCAATTAATCATTTCAAGATCTTTTTCTTTAAGTCCACTCATTGCTTTTTGATGTGGAAATCGACCATAAGATACCAGCTCTTTAACTAAAAGCCCCGACGGAACAATTGGACTTTGAGGTAACACTGCCATCTTTTTTGCAATCTCTTTAGGCGCTTGTGATTTTAAACTCATACCATCTAATTTAATTTCTCCTTTTTTAGGTGTAATGATACGAGCAATACTTTTTAAAAGCGTTGATTTTCCACATCCATTCGATCCGATAATCATCGTGATTTTTCCTTTTGGAATTTCTAAATTCATATTTTTAATGATGTATTTATCTTCATACGCAACATCTAAATTTTGAACAGAAATTGCATTCATAGACATCCTCCACTCTGCTTATTCTTTTAACATTAAATAAATAAAGTACGGTACCCCAACAATCGCAATCGTTGTTCCTACTGGAATTTCAATCGGTGAGAACACATTTCTTGAAATCGAGTCAGCAAGTAAAATGATCATAATACTCAAAAGACTAGCCATTGGAATTAAACGTCGATGAACGGGTCCTACTAAACGCTTCGCTAAGTGAGGACCGAGCAATCCTAAAAACGCTAGATTTCCCGCTACCGATGTTGCCAAAGCAGCTAAAGCAGTGGCATAAAAGAACAACATTTTTCTTTCTTTTTCTACATGAACACCTAGCCCTGTCGCTAGTTCATCACCTAAATCGATGACATCTAAAATCTTTGATTTCCATAGTGTCAATCCTAAAAAAACAAGCGTCAATGGTAAAATTAAATAGAAAAACTTCCAGCTACTGCCCCAAAGACTTCCGTTAATCCAAGTCAATACTTGATTATAGTCTCCTTGAGCCATATTTAGTTGATACAGTGAAATAAATGCGTTAATCCCAACGTTGACACCAATTCCCGTCAAAATAAGACGCGTCGGTGAAACACCTTTTTTATAACTTAAACGATAAATTAAACTTCCACTAATGAAACTCCCAATCATGGCGATCAATGGCATCACAAACAATGAGGCATCACCAATCTCACTATAATAGGTCTTTTGCCCAGATGAAATAAGCAGAACCACCGCTAACGCTGCCCCTGCGTTAATTCCAATCATACCTGGTTCAGCCAGCTCATTTCGTGTCACACTTTGTAAAATACAACCAGCGGTTGATAAACAAATAGCAACTAACATCGCCACACAAAGACGTGGCAAACGAATATCAAAAATTGTTGTACTTTGAAGCTTTGATCCTTGACCCAATAGCGTCATGACGACTTCACTAAATGACATGGTATACGTTCCCCAACTCAATGTGATTAAAAAAACAACCATTAAAAGAAGACTCATGAGAATCATGATGATAACACTTTTCTTCAACATTAGCCCTCCTTTCTAACCATCCAAATAAATAACGGAACTCCAACTAATGAAGTAAACAATCCAATCGGTGTTTCATACGGTTGATTCACTAAGCGTGCCAACACATCTGCCCAAATCACAAGCGTTGCTCCACCTAAAAAAGAAATAGGCATAATCAAGCGATAATCACTTCCTACAACTTTTCGAACGATATACGGAACGATAAGCCCAATAAATGCAATATTTCCTGCAACCGCCACGCTCACGGCACACATCGGAATAATTAATAACAACGTATAAAGACGAATTTTTACTGGATTTTGCCCAAGTCCAATACACACTTCTTCACCTAAACTAAGCGTATTAATTTTACGAGATAAAAGTAATGAAACAACGGTACCGATTCCACCGATTATGCTAACTAATTTGACACTTTCCCATGTTGTGGCACGAAAACCACCTGAAATCCAAAACGCTAAATTTTGTGATTGATTGGTTAACAGTGCGATGATCGTTGCTAATGAAATAAAAAACGTACTTAACGCCGTTCCTGCCAGTAACAAACGCGATAAATTCATATTTCTTGCACTTTTCATACTAAACAAAAGAACAAGTACTCCACTCACTAAAGCTCCTATTAAAGCAGCGATCATATTTCCAAATAATCCATATAACGTAGAGCTCGTTCCTACCATAGCAACTGCAAACATCGCACCTTGTGTAATTCCCATTAAAGAAGGTTCGGCAACCGGATTTCTTGTCACTCCTTGCACCATTGCCCCGGTAATACCAAGAAGACCGCCTACAAAGGCGGTACAAATGGCTCTTGGTATTCGAACATCTCTTACTAATTGCATTTCTAACACGTCTTCATAGTGAAAGAAACTTTCCCATACGGTTTGTAAAGGAATACTTTTTGCTCCTGCACAAATCGCAACAACTAGCCCGATTATTGCGAATAAACTACAAAAACTAACTAAAGAAATGACTTTTTTATTCATGCATACTCGCTAATAATTGTTGTATTTCTTCAACAAACGCTAAACGTCCAATTGGGCTATAACCTTGATTAAAGTATGGACTCGCTGGTAATGTCACAACATTTCCTGCTTTAACAGCTTCTGTTCCATTCCAAATGCTACTTGATGTTAATGTTTGTAAATCTTCATCTGTTCCAATCGCGAAAATATAATCTGAATTAATTTCAGCTAATCCTTCTAGTGAAACAACAGGTAAACTAATATCTTCTTGTTCTGGCATTCCCGCTGGTTTTGCTAACCCCATATCGTCATACAATACTGAACCTAAACCTGCTTGATCAAAAATAAATAAGCTTCCGGCACTCGCTAAAAATGATAAATAAGTGCTATTTTCTCCGTAAGTTGCTTTAATTTGATCACCAACTGCTGCAGCTTTATCTAAGTAATGATTAATCCAAGTTGTTGCCTCTTCTTCTTTTCCAAACACGTTTGCCACATGCATAAAGTCTTCTTTCCAATCAACTTGTTTCATTTCAATCATGACCACAGGTGCAATTTTTGATAATTGATCATACATTTTTTCTTGAACCGTTGAAATCACAATGACATCTGGTTCTAAAGCAATGATGGCTTCAACATCCATCTCGGCTAACATACTGTAACCTAAAATCTTTGCATTTTTTAAAACATCTTCTAAATAAGTCGGAAGCTTCGTGTAGTCATATCCATCACTATTTGCTGTTCCGATCACATCATAACCTAATAGTGATAAAATATCACTTGCTCCACTAATATCAACCATACGTTGTGGTTCAACAGGAATACTAACTTCACCTTTTACATCGGTGATGACACGTTCTTCGACATTTGAAGGTGTTGATTCAGTTGTTTTATTTTCATTCGAGCACCCAACGAGCCCTGCGATTAAAACGAAAATACTTGTCATTGCTAAAATTATCTTTTTCATGATTTCGCTCCTTAACTATTGATAAAATGACTTAGTTAGCAAAAGCTAACTGATAATTGGATTATACGAAAAGAATAATCGTTACACAAGTTATTCACTATTTTTAATTATTTTATCACAGGATTTAATTATTTAAAAAACATAAGTAACAACTCAATCCTTTAATAAAAAAAGTTGAAATCACATGATTTCAACTTTTCTTATTAAGCTTTAGGCGTTTTACTAAATTGATCCGTCGGTAAAACACTAATAATAAAAATTGCAAGATTGACCAAGAAACTAATCACTAGCCAAATTCCTCCACCACTTAGTGCAACAATCAGTAAATTCGTGATATAAAGTCCTATATACCACCATCCTGATAACCCTGTATCTCGGCATCGGCGAACCGCCAAGCTTAAACAAGGAATAAATGACGCTAAACCATAAATCACTAATAATCCACCAAATAAAATCGTAAAAATAACATTTGCTGAAAATCCATTTCCAAGCGCAACAAGTGAAAAAGCAGTTCCTACAAAAGAAAGTGATAACCCTAAACCTAAAACAATCCCAATGATCATATTCCAAACGACGACAAACCAAAATTCACTGCGCGTTGCACGCCCCTTAAAATTAAAATAATTTTTCCAAAATGATCGATATGCCTCTACAAATTCCATTCGAATCTCCCCTTTTTCCTGAAAAAATCTCCATACATTATATGTACTAAATTACAGAAAATAGAACTTCCACATTTATAAATACTCTCCTAAATAAAAAACTGCTCCATTCATCACAGGAGCAGTCTATCTTTTAAGTTAACCATCAATCATTATAATCTTTTATCCAAACGTTAGTTAAAATATTTATCTTCTTAATGTTGTCATCAAAATGTTTATGTATTAACGTGATAAGCTAGCCAAATACTCGATTATATTAGGATCATAATGTGAGAAAAATGAACTTTCTTTTCTATCTAACTTAGCAATTATCTGCATTTCTTGTTCACTTAATTCAAAATCAAAAATATTAATATTTTCTTCCATACGTGATTTACGTGTCGATTTAGCTAAGACAACAATGCCACGTTGTATTAACCATCTTAAAATCACTTGGGCCACCGTCTTATTGTAACGATTTCCAATTTCTTTTAATAATGGTTGATTAAACATATCATTTCTCCCTTCAGCAAACGGTGCCCAGGCTTGCATTTGAACTTGATATTTTGTCATCACTTTTTCTGCTTCTTTTTGTTGATGAAAAACATTTACTTCCACTTGATTAACTGCTGGAATAACCTCATTAAATAAACAAATATCCACTAATCGATCAGGATAGAAATTGCTGACTCCAATGGCCTTAATTTTACCTTCTTTATAAAGCTCTTCCATAGCACGATAAGTTCCGTAATAATCTCCAACTGGTTGATGAATTAAAACTAAATCGAGGTAATCTAATTGCATTTTCTTTAACGACTCTTCAATTGATCCCTTTGCTTTTTCATAGCCTGCATTTGAAATCCAAACCTTTGTCGTAATAAATAACTCCTCACGAGGAACAAATGTTTTTTGAATTGCTCGACCAACCGCTTCTTCATTGCCATAGGCTTGAGCAGTATCAATTAATCGATACCCGACTTCAATAGCATCTAAAACTGCACGTTCACATTCCTCTAAATCTGGAATTTGAAAAACTCCAAACCCTGCTATCGGCATCTTGATTCCATTATTTAACATAACTTCTTTCATTTTCATTCCTTCTTTCTTTTAAAAATAATTTCTTATTTTAATTTTTCCTCTTCAAACTTTAAAATTTTGTCTTCATAACCTTCGATTTTATACTCTAAATAAGATAGTGTTTGTTGAATTTCACTCGCTTTTTTTCTAATTTGATCACGCTGTTCTAGCAAAATTGCTTTACGTAAATGCAAGGTCGAAGGTCCTTTTCGATATAATGAAACATACTCAATTAATGCTTCAATTGAAACACCAGCTTGACGCATGCTCTTAATATAAAACACCCAATTACAATCCATTTCCGTATATTCACGATATCCTTTTGAATTTCTTTTAATTGGTGGAAGAAGTCCAATTTTCTCATAATAACGTAATGTGTCAACTGAAATATCATACTTTTTACTTACTTCTTTAATTGTCATACCCTAACCTCTTCTACGCTCAATTTAAAACCTAATGTTTCTTATCCTCTTAATTCCAATACAACGAATTAATTTGTCAATTTCTAACCTATCATATATAGGTTCAATGCTGTCTTTTCAAACTGACTTCCCACATAAAACCTTTCTGTTTCACTCATTATCGTAACATTAACTCTTCGCTTTCCCCTTTAGCTTTCATTACACCGCTATTATATCGGATGAAGTGAACTCCATAGCAAGAGAAAAAGTTAGTTTTTTCTAAAAAGTTACTTCAGCAGATATTCAAGCCCTTAAATAAAAAAAGACAGTATCCAAAGATACTGTCTAATATGATTAGCGTTGTTTTTTACGATCTTGACGAACTAAGCGTACGACTGCTTCAACGTGTGACGTTTGTGGGAACATATCCACCGGTTGAATATAATCGACACGATATTTTTTCGTCAATTCTTTTAAGTTTTTCGCAAGTGTTGATGGGTTACATGACACATAAACAATAGTTTTTGGTTGAACACGTTTTAACATGTTAATTAATTCATCACCCATTCCTGTACGAGGTGGGTCTACAATCACGACATCTGGTTTAAATCCTTCATTCACCCACTTTGGTACAATTTGTTCCGCTTTTCCTACTGCATAATACGTATTCGTTAATCCGTTTAACTTCGCATTTTCTTTTGCATCTGCAATCGCTTGACGAGTAATATCTACTCCGCGCACTTCACTCGCTTTATCTGCCACCCATTGACCGATCGTTCCAACACCACAGTAAGCATCCACTACTTTTTCATTTCCTGTTAAAGCCGCTGCATACTTCACTTGGTTATATAATTTAATCGTTTGTTCTGGATTTAACTGATAAAACGCACGTGGTGATAAATTAAACTTAAAGCGTCCTAACTCATCTGAAATGAATTTTTCTCCCGCAATATGTTTCATTTCTTTTCCGAAGATTTCATGTGTATCTTCATTATTAATGTTTAAATAAACAGACTTCACGTCTTTACAATACTTCATTAAATCTTTCGCTAACGCATCCATTTTCTTGAAATCATTATTAGCAAAAACAAACGTCACTTGTACTTCACCTGTTTTAAATCCACGACGAACCACAATGTAACGTGCTGTTCCTTTGCGTGTTTTTGGTGCATAAGCAAACACTTTATAATCATCTAATAAATCAACCGCATGATTAATAACCGTATTAATTTCTTCATATTGAACGTCACAATCTGTCACATTCACTAACTCTCGTGAATTCATGCTATAAAATCCAACCATGATTCCATCTTGATCATAACCGACTGGCATTTGAGCGCGATTGCGGTAATTATATGGATCTTTCATGCCGATCGTTGGACGAATATCACACTCATCTGGATCTAAATTCGTATAGCGTTCAATCGCTTGTGAAACAGCGTCACGTTTAATACGAAGTTGCTCCTGATAAGACATGTGTTGTAATTGACATCCACCACATTGACCATACACTTCACAAGCAGGTTGCACACGATGTTTAGATTTACGTTTCACACGTACGAGTTCCGCTTCTGCGTAACCACCTGCCACACGTGTACAAGTCGCAACCACTTCTTCACCAACTAAAGTCCCTGGAATAAAGACTGCTTGTTTTTTATAATAACCGATACCTTCTCCATTGATACCGATACGTTTAATCGTCACTAAAAATTCTTGACCAACCTTTAAAGGCGACATATTCATGTATTAAAACCTCCAATGCTTTTTTGAGCTATCATTTATCTTACCACATTCCCTGTTATTTTACATCGAAATCCCTACATTTCACGACAGATTTTATTTACAATTTAAACGATTTTTATAAATACGGCTTGACTATTTACTAAAAGATGCTAGAATAATGGTTAATTGAATATGTCTCTTGTTCTCTTTGATGAGTTAGAGGTGCGTGTCCAATGAGTAGGAGTTTTGAGAGTGACGTCGATGACAAATTCCAAAAGGTGTCCACGCCGAAGTCTTGTTTGTGTCAACCAAACGAGTACTGGGGTTACATTGAAGAAATGTAAAACTGTCACTACAATTGTAGTGGAGGACTAATGATCGGAGAGTTAAATGATATACTTGCACCTATTGTCTAAAAATTAGACCTGTTAGAGCCATGTATGAGTTTAACTCAACGTGGCTCTTTTTTCTTTATCAAAAGAACAATGCCCTATTCAATTGCACTAACAACTGAGGAGAGAATGATTATGGTTGGAACAATTTATTCCTTAATTCCAGCACTCTTAACGATTGCACTCGTTGTTTTGACGCGTCGCGTTGTATTATCACTTAGTATGGGTGCCATCTCTGCTGCTTTTATTTTAGCCAACTTCAGCATCGTTCAAACAATACAAACATTAGTTGGCACTTTTTTAAATCTTATTTTCGAAGAAAATGGATTACTCGGTTTTTTAAATGATTGGAATTTATCCATTCTCTTTTTCTTATTAGCTTTAGGTGTTATTACCGCTTATATTGTGTTATCAGGTGGTGCATCTGCCTTTTCTAAGGCGATTGTGAAACATGTGAATTCACGTGAAGGGGTTCAGTACACCTCAGCTCTTCTTGGAATTTTAATTTTTGTTGATGATTACTTTAATGCGCTTGTCGTTGGCAATGTTTCTAAGCCGTTAGCTAAACAACAAAAGATCTCACGTGCTCGTTTAGCCTACATTGTCGATTCAACTTCAGCACCTATTTGTGTCATCTCTCCTATTTCAAGTTGGGCAACCGGAATTATGGGTTCGATGGCTGTTATTTTTACAAGTACAGGCGCAACCTATAATACGTTCTTTGCCTTTTTACAAACAATTCCTTACCATTTTTATGTGATCACTTGTGTCCTCATGGTCTTTGTTGTCATTAAGTATAACTTAAATCTTGGGGTTATGAAAAAGTATGAACAAGATGCTTTAAATGGTAACGATTCGTCTTTAAGTCGTGCTGAAGTGATCAGTACTCACGGATGTGAGGTTGAGTCATCAAAAGGAACGATGTGGGAATTAATCCTTCCTATTTTGACTTTAATTATCGTCACAGTCTTAACCATGGCTTATACAGGCTATGTGGGTGCTGTACGTGGTGAATCAGAATTTAATTTATTCTTTGCCATTCTCGATAATATCAAGTTATCAACCTCACTTCGCGTGGGTGGAGCAGCGGGACTTATTGTTTCTATGGGACTTACCTATCGACATGTTTCAAAGGGTGAAGTAACAAAAAAACAATATCTTCATTCTTTCTTCTTAGGTATTAAATCAATGACTGGTGCTATCGTTATTTTATTATTAGCGTGGGCTATCTGTGATTTAGTTGGGGCTCTTGATGCGGGTGGTTATTTAGCATCGATCATCACATCAGCTCATATTAATCCTAACTTTATTCCAGTTGTCATGTTTATCATGGCAAGTTTGATGGCATTTGCCACAGGGACATCCTGGGGATCATTTGGAATTTTACTTCCGATTGCTGGATCAGTCGCCGCTGCCATTGAGATGAATTTAATGATTCCTGTCATGGCTGCCGTTTTATCAGGTGCCATCTTCGGAGATCATGCCTCTCCTATTTCAGACACCACTTTACTATCTGCAACCGGATCAGGGTGTGATCTAGCTGCACACTTTAACTCACAATTACCTTATGCCCTTTTATCGGCTGTTATTGCATCACTTGGATATATTTCATTTGGTTTAACCGAAAGCTTATGGATAGCTTATCTAGTAATGTTCATCAGTATCATTACAACAATTTTTTATGCAAAAGCACAAAAATCAAAGGTGGAAAAAATCAGATAAATGAATAAAAGGAACTAACAGCAGGGGGGAAACTGCGTGTTAGCTCCTTTTTATATATTAAAGAGAGGTTGAAAGAATTGGAGAAGAAAGTCTCTGATAGAATGATTAATTTTCACCCTAAAACGAACCACTCTATCACTAGACTTATTGATAAATAGAGAACTTTAGTAAAAGTCTAAAGCATAGTCCCACCATGAAAGACTATTAACTTGGGAGGTTATCTCTATACAACATCATTATAGGCACGCTATTTAAATCTTAAACAACAATTTCAACTTTTTTTATCAACTGTTAAATATTTCATGTGAGAATAAAAAAAATCCTTGAGAGGGGGAACTCTCAAGGACACGTTAAACGGTCGTGGGGGAACACGATCCGTTTAGGGAGTGAGAAAACATAATGAATAAGAAAATCAAAGGGGGAGAAAATTTATTATCATTTTCATCCATAGTTATTATGGCACAAAATTATGTACAAAAAATGTTTGAAACGTGTTTTTTATGTGTTCTGAAGATATTTATATGGCAAAAACCAACAAATTCAAATAAAAATTTATCATCTATTCGATCACGACTGGATTTTCACGAGTCATTAAATATTGTAATGATTTAAATTCGTATCCTTGGCGACGAAGCTCAGGAATTAATTTATCTAAGCACTCTGCATTATCACTTGAAATACTATGCATTAAAATAATGGCACCTGGATGCATGCGATCTAAAATTTGTTGATAGGCATAGTCTGCCCCTTTTTGTTGATCCACATTCCAATCCATATAAGCAAGTGACCATAAGATGGTATAGTATCCACGTTCTTTTGCCCAATCTAACATTTGTTGATTAAAATGGCCTTCAGGTGGTCTTAAATAACGAACCATATCTTTTCCTGTTAACTCTTTATATTTATCTTCAATTAACGTTAGTTCTTCATTAAATTTTTCTTTCGTTACCTTTGCTAAATCCGGATGATGCCACGTATGATTTCCTATAATATGTCCTTCATCTACCATTCGCTTCACTAGCTCTGGATGTTCTTCCATAAAATGACCAGTCACAAAGAAGAGTGCAGGAACATCATGTTTTTTTAAGACATCTAATATTAATGGTGTATTTCCATTCTCATATCCGCAATCAAATGTTAAATAAATCATCATTTCATCTTTAGAACCGATATAGTAAGCATCATTCTGACGAATAATATCATCAAATTCTTGTCCTGGCCATGGTTGCTCATGATTCTCACCTTTTGGAATACCCCAGCCAATATCTTTTGCATCGGCGTGATGAACTGATGTAAAACATAAGAGGAACGATAAAATAGTTAATACCAAGTTAAACGATCGATTCATGCTATCACCTCTCATTATATATAAAAGATTACACTAATAATCTGTCGAATTTTGCGTAAAATATACATTAATGACAAAAAACCATGTATTCAAAATTAGCTGAAATAATTCATCCCTAATCCTCATACCTTATCATTAATTGGTCATTTACATTAGGAGGAAATGATATGAAACATCTTTTTAGTTTTGCCTTCATAAAAAAAGTACAAGAACAAATGAAGCATCGAGAAATAAAAGCTTTACCTGAACAAATCGCCTTTAACTTAATCATGGCCATTGTTCCTCTACTTGTCGTCATTGTTCAACTTGGAACTTACTTATCACTTAATACTGATATTGTTAAATACTTAATTACAGCTTATGCACCACAAGAGGTTCAACAACTCCTTCTTTACTTATTTAATACGTCATCTACGATCCAATCAGGAACACTCTTTGTTATCTTTACCGCTCTTTCATTTTTTTGGCTTATTTCTAAAGGATTTTATGGAATTGCTAATGCCGCTAATACAACGTACCAAGTTCCGCTTATGAAATTTGCCTATCTAGAACGAATTTTCTCATTTTTAATGCTTTGCTTTATGATGTTACTTTTAGTCGTAGCTATTATTTTTGCCTTTTTTGGACAAGTGTTTATCTCTTTATTATTAAATCTCTTTCATATTACTCTTGATCCATATATGATTATTTTATTTAACATTTTTCGTTCACTCATTAGTTTTTTAGCCTATTTCTCATTTTTCTTACTTCTCTTTTATTTAGCACCTACTATTAAAATTAAAGTTCATGAAATCATTCCTGGTGCTTTAATTACCTCAGTTGGTTGGAGTATCACATCAATCACCTTTAGTTTTTATGTCAATTATATTGCAAATTACAGCAAATTCTACGGCAGTCTTTCCGTTATTATTATTCTTTTATTTTGGCTCTATCTACTCGGTTATACCATCACACTCGGTTTACAAGTTAACTATATTTTAAAACGTGATTATTTAGGAGGCGTGGATTACCAACCTCGACTAACCTTTATTCAAAGATTCAAATATCTTTCTAAATGGACAACATTCTCCGTTGATGACGAACAAAACATCAAGTCATAGTCTCAATTTTTTGTATGAATCACCTAGTTCATGAATATAATGAAACATACTGATAACTGAGGTGAAAAAATATGAAACGTGTCCCTTTACTGTTAGGATTTGCTCTTTTTACTTTGTCTGGTTGTTCCGGTAATCAAGAATCAACAACGATCTCCACACCTCAATCACTACAAAGTTTATCGATTGCGACAACAACCACTCAATCTGATGAAACGACAGATTCGTCAACTAAAGTAGATTCATCAAGCACACTTGAATCAAGCGAGTCAGGTGAGTTACAAACGAGTAAAAAGACATTCTCTACTCAACAAGAATTTGTCGATTATATGTATGAAAAAGTGAGCGCACTAGAAGATACCCTTTCATTACTTGATTCAAATTTAACACAAGTGTTCTCTGTTGTCGGAACAGAGGCAGAAACAGCACAACTATCGATCCGTGAAAATTTATTAAATCAAACGACAAATGAAATGAAGACAATTGAAGAACTATCACGTCCAAATGAAGATGTCTCAACTTTACAAGAATATGTCGTTAAAGCATACGACTATAATATTCAGTATAAAGCAGCTGAATATGAAATTTTTAAAGCAGCAACACTAGAAGATCGTCAAACATTACTAGATACAAATGCAGAAATTGAACGTCTAGCACAAAATTACTTAACACTTGCTTGGTCTGAAATCGATCGCCTCTCAGAAACAAGCTATGATCGTAAATAACAAAAATTGGGACTAGTTGTTAGTCTCAGTTTTTATTTGTCTGCGATGCTTACGATATTTCATTTCACTAATCCCCCACAAAAGAAGCGGGATAGCGATTTGAAAAGCTGGATGAACATAGCGAGTATTAAAGTAAATGGCTCGATATAAATTTTGAACACGATTATTACTAATAAAGCCACTTAAAATTACCACAATAATTCCAACAGGAATCGATAATTGACGATAATTAAAACGAGAGATTAGCCCATCTAAACAAACAACACCTGAATAAAAGTAAACGGTCAGCTTAAAAAAACATGTCATCATTAAAATTAAAATTGCAATGGGATCTAGACGTTCAAAAACGACTCCTACCCCCACCATCTTCATCGCATTATAAAATGGATAGATAAAACCTTTAGCTAAACTTGGTCCTAAAATCCCAACATTTATCACATCTAGCATCACGATAATTAGTGTTCCTATTATAATACTAATTAAACTCGTTTTTAAAATACTTGATTGATTATTTCCAGGAATCAGCGGAAAAACAGCTAAAAAACAAATGAGTTCACCAAAGGGAAGAAGAGTTACGGTATAAATATCTCTTCGAATACCATAAAATCCTTTTTCAAGTATCGGCAAAAACTGATTAAACTTAACGATATCAGTAGTTAACACACAAAAAATTAAGGGAATAAGCAATAAGATGACCACGTAAAATAATAATTCAGAAGATCGACCGATTGCATTTATTCCTAAAATCATTCCATAAATAAGAGTAATCATTAACAATCCATTCACTAAATATATACTAGACCCTGGTAAGAGGGTAAATTGAATCATATCTCCAGTACTTTTTAATAAACCTGTTGCCATGTATAAAAAGTATATGGCATAACTTAAAACAATCAAACCACCTAACCACTTTCCAAAACTATCTTGAATGATACTTGATAATGAAACATATGAATGTAAATAACTAATGCGGTGAAAGATTAAAAATAACAACGTTCCAATGACTGACGCAATCAGTATCACAATCCAAACATCCTGTCCTGACACTCGGCCAACCATCGTTAAGGTTGGACTCGCAATTAAAAACAAAATCATTAGCGTAAACATTTGATTTAAACTTAATCGTGACGTTTTCACCTTAAGCACCCCTTTCTATTGTTCGACTAAATTTTGAATATCTCCAACAGATATAATTTTAACTTTTACCTGTACTTCGAATGTTAATTCTGGATAAATTTCATTCCAATATCCTTCAATTTCACGCCAGTACTTTGGTTCTTTTTGATAAACTTTATTTCCTATACCAAAAATATCTGATTGGAGTTCATCCTTAGTTTTTTCAAACAACGCTTCAATTTGAGCTTTTACCTCTTCTTCTAAATAATTTTCAAGATCAATCAAGTTTTCTGGATTTGATAAATCAATGGGATAACTAATCTCCATTAATTCCCCTTCAACCTCACAATTAATTGCCACTTTTTTAGCATCTATATTTGGCTTAATTTCAACTTTTTTCCCACGTCCCTCAAATGTAATGAGATACCCATCTTGTTCTTTATTAATCACAACTTTATCTTTTTTATTCAAAAGTAAATTATAGATTTCAGCTTCTTGATTATCTAAATAACCTACCATTTGATCAGCATTAAACGCAGCTAAGCCGTTAATTTGCAACTGAGTTGGAGAAAAAGATTTTAATAGATTATCCATTTCTTCTCCTGTCTCACTACTAGCACCCTTAATAACGACACTATTTAACACCACATTATCACCTATCGTATTGATCTTTCCACCAACATCGTATAGGTTGTAATGGACTAATCGAGACATACACGTTTGGCAAATACTTGATACCGCATCAATCTGATTAATTGGAATCGTCTCACTTGGAACAAGAACTTTTAGTACGTCACTAGCTGATGAACCATTGGCAACAAGTAATGAAATATTGGGACGAATTTTAACATTTCTTAGTGTGAAATCTAATATTTCTTGAATTCCAGTTTTCGCTACCGCTTCGTCTATAATAATGACACTTAAATGTGGTAAATATAACGTTTTAGCTGTCATCGTATTTAACTGACGATACGCATCATAAATAGAGACTCCTTCTGCTTCAAGAACATAGACTGGCAATGTTCCTTGGTGATTTCCAGTCACTGAACTTGGATTAATAACTTGAGCACTCAAACGATAACCTGTTTCCGTTTGATCGATTCCGAGTCCGCTAACAATCCCAAAAGCACTAATTTCAATTTTATTAGAGCATCCTCCTAAACAAAGCAAACAACTTAATAATAAAAACAAACGTTTCATATTTATTCCTCCTCCCTCATCGTATCATCAAGATTATGACGAATATTATTACCTGTCTTAAAAATTCGTGGACGATACTTCATCCATGATAAAGGTAATCGTAAAAATTGATCTTCCTGATCATGAAGATTAAATGGAGCTATCGATGCTAGATAAGGTTGATCCAGTGTCGTTAACGAGCATAGATGTAGGATAAGAAGAATAAATCCTATTGTAATCCCATATAGACCAAATGCCGTTCCTAGTAATAAGAAGAGAACCGTTAAAATACGTGTTGCGTTATTTAAGCGACTACTTGATAAGATAAAACCAGCAATTGAAGTTAATGAAACAATAATAATAACCATGTACGACACCAATCCGGCTTGCACAATCGTCTGTCCAATAATTAATGATCCCACAATCGTCATTGAGTTCCCAACCACATTCGGTTTTCGAATAGAAGCTTCTCGAATAATTTCAAATAAAACTAAAATAATGATGGTCTCAATATAAGTTGGAAATGGACTTGAACTCCGTTGATCAATAATGTTCACTAATAAAATAGTCGGTATCATTTCCTGATGATACGTTGAAATGGCCACATAAAGTCCTGGCGTTAAAATGACCATAAAAAAAGCAGCATAGCGAAGAATACGTGTTAATGTTGCAATAAGAGGTCTTGCATAATAATCATCCGTACTTTGAAACATCGTTGAAAAATATGCAGGCCCAAGTGTCACAAATGGCGAACCGTCAACTAAAATAGCCACACTCCCTTGCATCAACGCCGCTGTTACTCTATCAGGTCGCTCAGTCTGGGTTAACCGTGGGAAAATAGTGATGTGATGATCTTCAATTAATTGCATTAACTCACTCGAATCAACAAATCCATCGATATCAATGCTTGCAATTCGCTTATTCACATCTTTAATCACTTCAGGATTAGCAATTCCTTCGATATACGTCACAAACACATCACTTTGTGTCACCGTTCCTATCACATGAGCATCAAATCGAAGATTAGGATCTTTAATTCGTCGACGAATAGTCGCTGTATTCGTTCGAATCGTCTCAGTAAAACAATCTTTAGGTCCATATAAAGAAGGCTCTGTTTGAGGTTCACTAATGGAACGCATCTGCCATCCCTTACAATCAAACATCATTAACTGGTCCACGCCATCAACTAGCACAATGACATGACCGTTTAATAAATTTGTATATAAGTCCTGAAAAGTTTGACCACACTTTGCATCAAGCATCGCAATTCGTGATTCAAAAATAGATTGAAAAATACCATATGAACGATTTTCTTTGTTCTTAACAAGTGATAAATCAATGGATAACACTTGTACAATAAATTGCTCAGCCTGATTCGTATCGATTAATCCATCAATTCCTAGTATAGCTACCCCTATATAATCTTCATCCTGTAAAGAAAGTTGACGAACTAACAAATCATTCGCATTTCCTAAAGTTTCTTTAATTCTTATAAGATTAGCGCTTAGGTCAGGATAAAGGCGCTCTTCTTTTGGTTTAGTAATCGGGGCCTTTGTATTCTTTATTCCTTTAAAAACTTTAAAAAAATCCATAGTCACTCACTCACTTTTTTGTCATTTATTCTATTATTTGTATTCTTATAAACGTTATGCACTTCATCATTTTCCAATTTTTATTTCCTTTCCATATAAAAATTTATATTTTAGCCCCTTCCTTCCTTTACCTAAAAATAAATTAATAGTTTATAAGAATAGACTCTAACTCTAATGTTAAATAGAATAGAAAAAACATAAAAAAAGAAATCAAGCGGTGCTTGATTTCTTTTTGATATATTAAATTAACCGATAAAGTTTAACATGTCTTGGATTGATTTTGATCCGAAGGTTACTTTTTCATCATTGACGATTAAACACGGAACTGACATCACTTTATGTTTTGTTTTTAATTCTGGGAAGTTTGCGATATCTAGCATTTCCGCTTCGACATTTGGGTTTTCAATCGCAATACGTTGTGCTCCAACCACAACGTCTGGGCATAAGTGACAAGATAATGATACAGCGACTTTAATGTTTACTTTTTTATCAACGGCTTTAATAGCTTCTAATACAGATGCATCTAACGCTTGTCCTGGTCCAGCTAAGTTATAAATAGATAATAAGAATGAGTTTAACTCATGTCCACCAGGTACTCCGTGGAATTTAACTCCTGAGTAGTTTCCGTCTTTATTTAGTAATGCAACGACTGGGAATTTATCAGCATTCACTTTTTCTTCTAATGCTTGATCGTCACCTTTTGTTTTAACAATTGCTTCTAACTTATCACCTAAATCAGCAATATCGATGACTAAGTCACGTAATTCAATTGATTTTTCATTCGATGGATCCACAATAGTCACTAATGTCACGTTATTTTCCATACGTCCAAGTACTGTTGCGATTTGTCCTCGTAATGCATCATTTAATAACGCTGAGCGTCCACCTTGTGTCACTTGTTTAGCTTGTGGTGCTGATTCAGCAGCTGATTTTGGTTGTGGTGTTTCTTCAATTTCTTCATCCACAATTCCTAAACGCTCTTTTTCTTGAGCCACATATTTTTCTGCTTCTAATGAAGCGATCGCTCCATCTGCTACTGCTGTCACGACTTGGCGTAATACTTTAGGACGTAAGTCTCCCGCTGCATAAACCCCAGCTACATTGGTATGCATATTTTCATCTGTGATAATATATCCCCACTTATCCATTTCCACTAATCCATCAAAAACTTTCGTTTGAGGGACATATCCAGCAAAGATAAAGATTCCGAATGTTTCATCAGCTGATGCCACATGTTCCCAAGTTTCTTGTGTTTGATTGTTGATGAATTTCACGCGGCGTAATAATTCATCTCCAGTTGCCTCAACCACTTCAGTATTAAACTTCACTTCAATTTTTGGATGAGCTAATACTTTGTCTGCGATCGTTTTTGCACATGTGAACTCTGGTTCACGCGCAATCACAGTTACTTTACGAGCAAAGCGAGTTAAGAAAATCGCCTCTTCTGCTGCTGCAAATCCCGCTCCGATGACAAACACTTCTAATCCTGTATAAAATTCTCCATCACATGTTGCACAGTAGGCCACTCCCCGTCCACGATACTCTGCTTCACCAGGGAATCCTAACGTACGAGGTGTTGCTCCTGTTGCAATGATCACTGAGCGAGTTTTAAAGTCTCCATTTGTTGTTTTTAAAACTTTTACTTCCCCTTCAAGCTTAGCTTCTAATACCTCAGCTTGAGCAAATTTTACGCCGAAGTCTTCCGCTTGAAGATGCATTTCTTCCATTAGTTTTGGACCGGTAGTATGGCGAATTCCTGGATAGTTCACAATTTCATTTGTTGTTTTCGCTTGTCCACCAACTGACGCTTGCTCTAAAACTAATGTTTTCATTTTAGCGCGTCCTGAATAAATTCCAGCAGACATTCCTGCGGCTCCTCCACCAATGACGATCACATCATAAATCATTTCACTCATATTATCTCCTCCTTATAGTTCAAAGCTCTTTAGGTCATGAAGAATAGTCATGACTTCTTCTCTAATCTGTTCTCATAAATATCTGTTATAAATAGCAATCAAAGGGACTAAGACTTAGTTCCTTTCATTACGCATTTACAACGCATTTTATTGATATAGGAATGGAGAAGCCCTCCATTCCTACATGAAATTATCTTAATCAATCTTACAATTAGTAGGACTGTCTTTAATTGTGATTAAACATGTAACGATGATTTAATCTTAAAGTTTTCCAACTAAGTCTAAGCTTGGTGTTAATGTTTCTTGTCCTGGTTTCCATTTTGCAGGGCACACTTGATCACCATGCTCAGCAACGAATTGTGCTGCTTGCACTTTACGTAATAATTCATCCGCATCACGACCAATTCCATTATCATGAATTTCATAAGCTTTAATGATACCTTCTGGGTTAACAACGAAGCTTCCACGTAACGCCATTCCATCCTCTTCAATCATCACATCAAAGGCACGTGTTAATTTTCCTGTTGGATCTGCTAACATTGGATACTGAATTTTTGCGATGGTTTCTGATGCATCTGCCCATGCTTT
This sequence comes from Turicibacter sp. TJ11, assembly GCF_021497505.1. NCBI lineage: Bacteria > Bacillati > Bacillota > Erysipelotrichia > Erysipelotrichales > Turicibacteraceae > Turicibacter > Turicibacter sp. TJ11. Next base: position 1,543,947 of record NZ_CP069349.1, read on the forward strand.
ATGAACGAAATGTGTATCTGTTGAAACCGAATAAATTTCACATCCAATTGATTTGAACTCTTCGTATTTATCCGCTAAATCTCCTAATTCTGTTGGACAAACAAATGTGAAATCTGCCGGATAGAAGACATAAACCGCCCATTTCCCTTTTGCACCTTCTGCTGTAAATTCTTTGAAATCTCCACCTTGATATCCCTGTAATTTGTAATCTGCAACCTGAGTTCCGATTAATGACATAATACATTCCTCCTGAAAGATTCTTTGATCTTTTTATTTTAATTTATTTTCAAACCATTTTTAAAACTTATCATTAAATTAAATATTTATTATAATTTTCCAACTAAGTCTAAGCTTGGTGTTAACGTTTCTTGCCCTGGTTTCCATTTTGCTGGACAGACTTGGTCACCATGCTCAGCAACGAATTGTGCCGCTTGTACTTTACGTAATAACTCATCGGCATCACGTCCAATTCCATTATCATGGATTTCATAAGCTTTGATGATTCCTTCTGGGTTAACAACGAAGCTTCCACGTAAAGCCATTCCTTCTTCTTCAATCATAACACCAAAAGCACGTGTTAATTTTCCTGTTGGATCAGCTAACATTGGATACTTGATTTTTGCGATTGTTTCTGATGCGTCTGCCCATGCTTTATGAACGAAATGTGTATCTGTTGAAACCGAATAAATTTCACATCCAATTGATTTGAACTCTTCGTATTTATCCGCTAAATCTCCTAATTCTGTTGGACAAACAAACGTAAAATCTGCCGGATAGAAGACATAAACCGCCCATTTCCCTTTTGCACCTTCTGCTGTAAATTCTTTAAAATCTCCACCTTGATATCCCTGTAATTTGTAATCTGCAACCTGAGTTCCAATTAATGACATAATACATTCCTCCTCTAAATTTTAAATTTAGTAATAATTACTGATATTGATATTATAATTTTAAATCTAATTAATGTCAATGATGTTTCTAAACTTTTTTAATTTTTATAAATTTTATCATCTTTTCTATTATTGACCGCTTAAAATAAACTTATGCTATATAGGGATATCGGAGATTTAATTCTAGATAGGGTCAGAAATTTTTTTCATCTTCATTCGTTGATCTTTTTGAAGTAAGGAACAGATTGACTAATTGGCTTATCAACTTTGAAAAATTTTCACATATCATCCCCTTCTTTCATCCAAAGAAAAAAGCGGGGGAGCTCCCCACTTATAATTCGGTTATACTCCCATCTTCTCCAACAAATAGCATTAAAATGATGCCGTCTCCGCCTTCTTGTTCTTGAAGACTTTTTGATTTAAGAGCGACGTAATAACCAATTTGATTATCAGCATAGTGTTCATGATTTTCATCATACATATAAACAATATCATCGTCTGCTCCATAACGTTCAACCGCAATGGCAACGGCATCAGCACCTGTAAAGGCATGGTCGTGACACTCTTTCTCACTTACCTCCACTTCACTCAGTGATTGTTTTAAAGTCATTAGTCGTGCAGATAATTCTTCATTATCAATTGGCTGACTCAAGTTTGACTCTAGTGTCTCTAGTGCTAATTTCGCAGCAGAAAACTCCTCAACCCCTACGAGTGTTTCAATGTAAGAGAGTTCATCTTCAATGGATGTGTCACTCAACGTTTGCTCAAGCACAGATGAAACTTGACTAGATAACCCCTCACTTACATCCGTTTCATTTGAACAACCACTAAGACTTAACATGACTGCAAATCCTAGCATGAAAAGATACCTAAATGGTTTCATTTTATCCCTCCAATTTCTGTTTTAATTTTGTTAATTCTTTTATTTCTGCTTTAAATAATTTTAAAGTCCCCATTCGCTTTTCAATGGTTTGGATAAGCTCTATGACTTCTTGATCATCTTTTGTTTCAAGTGCCTCGTTCGCTAATTCTTTAATCGATTCCAGTTGAGTTTTAATATAGGCAACGGCCTCTTCTTTTACAAAGCTTGGCTCACTGTCAATTAAGTTTAAATCGGTCCACGCTAGTAATAAGTCATCAAATAACGTTAAGTCATCATATTCTAACATGTTTAAAAAGGCCTCTCCCTGCTCATACCAAATCTCATAACTTTTATTTGAACTTTCATCACTTGCAAGCTTTAATAAACCAACTGCCCGTTCATAAGACTTGTCTTCAAATGCATCTTTTGCTTCTTTAATCATCTGATTCGCTATTTTATTTCCACATCCAGCTAATAGCAAACAACAAAAAAGTAATAGATATCGTCTCACTAAACCACCACCCTCGATAATACGAGAATATCACGAGACCAACTTAGAAATTTGCCATATCAGCACCAAAAAAATGGACTACTTCTGTCTTCTTTTAGCCAAGTTCGCTGCAATCGCCAACGCTTTACAAACCTCCTTTTAGAAAGACAAAAAAAGATGTAACCTCTTGTAGATTACATCTTTTGATGACACCATTTGTTATGATATTGAAAAAATGATCAGTTTTTTATTTTAATCATCTAAAAATAAAATGGACTCAAATCAATAAGTGCTTAGCATCTAAGCTGACAAAAATTAAAATTTTTGTTCAACTATCTTAATCAATATAAAACTTATCTTTTCCGTTCTTTTTAGCAATATAAAGTCGTTGATCGGCAGCTACATATAATTGATTAAACGTATTAATTTCACTAGTCACTTTGGCACTTCCTATACTAATTGAAAGACCACAGCTTTCATAATACAGTTTAAATGTTTTTCGAATACATTCAATTAATTGTGTTAATTTCGTTTCAAGGTGTTGTTTTGTCATATTACTTGGTAAAAATACAACAAATTCATCCCCTCCTAATCGCCCAACGATATCTTTTTCCCTAAATTCCGATTTAATCGTTTTAGCAAATAATTGCAGGACATAATCACCTTCCATATGACCTTTGGTGTCGTTAATCACTTTAAAATTATCTAAATCAAATAATAATAAAATCCCTACTTGATTAGTTGCTAAATAAGTGCTGACCAGTTCATAAACTGCTAGTTTATTAAACAATCCCGTTAAATAATCGGTTCGTGCCAATCGTCTAGATTCATCTAATTCACACATCATATTCTGGCGTTCTAAAATCGTTGGTGTTACATCCTGAATGACACCATACCATTCATTTGCCTCATCAAACATTGTTATTTTAACGTATTTAGAATTGGGTAATTCATAAATATCTTGGTGCGATTCTAAAGGATTTTGTTTTAAAGTCGATAAAAATGTTCTAAATTTCTGACAATCACCTTTGATTTCATTAAAGGATTCCTGATCCAAGTTTAAGATATCACACGTGTTTTCTGTAATAAAAATTTGGTTTAAGTTTTCAATGTATTCAAATAAAACGATTGGTAATTTAGTGACATCAATAATATGAATTAATTTATAGTTAAATGTCTTAATCATCTTAACGCTTTGATTAATAGAATTCGCTATCTGTGATAATTCATAACTACTCATCTCTCCTATTTCAATATCAAACTCACCCTTTTTGAATTCGTTTAAAATTTGTAAAATTTGTTGAATATCTTGAATCAATTTTTTATTAATTAGATAATTGATCAGTTTGATAACTAAAATGACCAATAACAAAGTAATTAAAGTCATAAATCCTATTAACCAAGCGATCTTACTATAAATGATTTGACTACTACTAGCGGCAATAAGAAGTAAATCATCATATTCTTGAGTGACTAAATAATAAGTATCATTCCCAATTTTTAACCATTTTCCATCAGAGGAAGATTTCAATGACTCTAGTTGATCTTTAAAACTAACTGAATTACCCTCATAAGCAGCTGAATGACCAATTAAATCACCCGTATGACTATTTAATGCAAACAATAAATGACCTTCTATCATAGGTAATCTACTTAAAACAGTCCTAATGGATGCCTGATTCCAATAGCTTTTTAACCCCTCTGGACCAATTGCAATTTGAATAAAACCACAATGAGCTCGACATTTAACCCCAATATAACTGCTCTCTTCTTGATCAACTGTATTTTTTTCCATCTCTTGAACGTAACTTGCAGTTTCATCAGTTGAATCAATTAAAAAGAGAAATTCACGTGCCTGTGAAGAGGTATGGAAATCAAACCCTAACCGATTCTCGACGGAAGAGCCTATAATAATCCCCTCTTCACTAACGACTTCAAGCGCATCTACCGAAAGCGTATTAGCAATAGAAACTAATTTTTCTTGATTTTCAATGATATCCGGATTTTCAAATACCATTTCTTCAAAGGCCCGCGCTCTAATTAAATAATCTTGTTTTATTAGTTCTTCAAATTCTTCTAATTCGTTGTGTCTTTCATCTAATACGGATGTCGTTTGTAAAATCAAATGGTCTAACAGGCCTCGTTGTTGGTTCATCATCACATAAAATTCAAACATACTATAAATTAAAATTAGAAATCCTCCACTAACGGATAACACAATTAACATATATCTTCGAAAAATATCCTTTATTTTTTTCATTTTTCAAGCCTCCGCTAGATTTAAATATATCAGTCCGGATAAATTTTTCATGGTCGAAAAACTTCTAACTCTTCCCCTACCAGGGATAGAAGGCTAAGAGCTTCGCGACTTAGCGTAGGGAACCCACTAGCGTTGTTCTTCTTATCGAGAAGACAAACGTATTGGGATAAGTTCGAATAAATGAAAAACATTTCCGTTTCTATAGATCATATTCTTTTTTTACTTGTTAGATTAATAAAATAAGCTATATTAAACTATCTTTAAATGTAAATTCAATCATGTAAAAGCTGTCGTCTACTTAAATCACCTTCTACAATTATAGTTTACCATTGCTAAATTAGAAATAAAAATTTCCTTTCATCACTCATGTTATTTTAAAGATTACCTTCTAGTGATTAGGAAAACGTTATTTAGAGATGACTTATAAATCAAAGATTTGCTCAATTGATAATGGTTTATTATAATAATTCCCCTGAACATAAAGCTTTTCATTTTTAATCTGAGAAATGATTTGATGCTGAACCGAGTGTTCTACACCGTCTAGGATGACCGATTGATTTTTAATCAATGCGAGTTTAGAAATCAATAAGACCACTTCCTCTTTAAGTGAATCAATCCCAATTCCTTCAATAAAAAGTTTATCTATCTTAATGATATCCACGTCTAATTGATGTAAAAGATCTAAGTTAGCATATTCTTTTCCAAATTCATCCATTGATATGATAAAACCAGCATGCTTTAATAGCTGAATATGATTCATAATCGTTTCTAAATCATCCAATTTCAATCGTTCGACTAATTCTAAACATATTTTATTCATTCCTAAGTTAGATTGATTTAACTTTTTAATAACGCCTTTTACAAATTGTTGATTTTCAATATCATCAAATAAGCAATTAACTGAAATATAAAATGGTTGCTCTCTTACACAACGGCAGGTTTTTAACATATGATAATCTTTAATTACCTGATCAATAATCCAAAAAGAAACATAAGATGACATTCCGTATTTCTCTATGTTAGACATCATTTTCATAGGTGAAATCATCTGTTGATTTTTACCGCGTAACCTCAATAAACTTTCAAATCCTATGATTTGATTAGTTTTTGGATGATAAATGGGTTGATACTCAAGAAAATATCGACGTGCCATTAAATCTTTTTTTATTTGATTTCTCATAAACTTTCGTTTTAACGACGGGGAAATCACTAATAAAGGTGTAAATAAAGCGAAACCTACGATGATTTCATTCCAATAATCATCCCCTTCTATTGAATCACCAAAATATTCTTCTAATAATAATGTAATCGGATATTCTCCTTGTTTCATAAATTCCTCAATAACCCGATCAATCTCCTCGATAATCAACTCACTATTTTCATTTCCTGCAATATATACATCTTGTCCATTAAATTCATAAACCAAATGATAATCAGAAGCTTTTATCAGGTTATCGACATATAAATCGATTTCTTTTTCTTCTAATTTCTTAACTAATGTGTGGTAATCTTTTTCATAATAGACAGTGACTTCAATTTGATTAGCTTTTAAAATCTCTAACACCTTGTTTGCATTAGAATCCCCTCTCACTAATCCAAGTTTCAAATCTTTTCGTTCTTTTAGTTGGTTAAGACTTACTTCCTCAAGACTAAATAATCCAAAAATTTCCTTATTCGTCCAATTATGATTAAAAATAAATTGGTCTTTGAATTGGTTATTCATTGAAATCCCTAGCATTAAATCAAGATCGCCAGAAACTAATTGATTCATGCCTTCCGATAACGGTAAGACAATGAATTCATAATCGAATGATAACTCGTCTTCAAATAACTTCATTAAATCATAGTAATATCCTTCCATCTCTCCTTCCTCGTTCACCATACAGTATGGCTCATACTCATAAACGCCTATTTTAACAAGATCAACTTCTTGTGCTTTAACAGAATGTAAAAAAATAAAAAAACTACCCATTAAACATCCTATGATTTTCTTTTTAATAACTAATCCCTCCTACTAGCGATAGCACCTTCAATCATAAACAACAATGACATAGAGAGAGCGAAATAGTTTTCACATCCTAAGAGGCAAGCTGAGTTGATGAGTCCTGTTATCAAAAAGACTAACCAAAATCGCGCTAAAAGATTTCCAACGATGAAAAACTATCCCCTACTTAGATATCAATTAATTTAATTTCCTGTTTAAATAAGGGCTTGTAATAATAATATCCCTGAACATGAATAAAGTCATAATGATATTGTTGAATCGCTTGAATCTGTGTTTTAGTCTCTACCCCTTCTAGCACAACCATTTTATTTTTTATTTGTGAAACCCTAAAGATAAATTCAATCATCTCATTCTTAACAGGGTCTTCTTCAATTCCCTCGATTAAAAATTTATCTACTTTGATGATATTAGTATCTAAGCTTAATAATAAATCAAGATTTGAATATTCAGCACCGAAATCATCCATCGCAATTTTAAATCCTGCCTGCTTTAATAGTGCCAAATGCTTAGCGACTCTAGGCATTTGATTCACTTTGATCCGTTCAATGATCTCTAAACAAATTTTATTTGGTCCTAAATTCGATTGCTGTAATATTTTTTGAGCTTGACGAATAAAACGACGATTTTCAATTTCACTTAAGGAAACATTAATGGAAATATAAAACTCATGATTTTTTACACAATCATACGCTTGAATTTCATCATAATCTTGAATAGCTTTTTTTAAAATCCAAAGGGATATCTCTAAAAGCATCCCGTTTTCTTCGATTTCTGGAATAAACTGAAAAGGAGGAATCAGTTGCTTTTGATCATTATACAACCTTAATAAGCCCTCAAATCCCCGAATTTTCTCACTGTTTAGATGAACAATCGGTTGGTATTGTAAAAGATAACGTTCTTTTTTCATATTCAATCGAATTTTTTGTTTAATCTTAAATCTTTTCCATATAACAATTAAAAACGGACTAACTAAAAGTAATAAAACTAACAACCATGCTGCTAAACATCGCAACACCTGAGCGTTAACCTCTTCGGTTTCACTAAAATAACTAGCATACAGGTGTTCGATTGGATGATCTTCCCTCGTATAAAGTGTCGCGAGGGCATCATCGAGTTGATAGATTAATGATTTTTGTTCATTACTTGTCACAATAAAGACTTGATCACCTGTCATTTCATAAATTTTATCATATCCGGGTCTATCTAATTCGCTATAATGTGGAATAACATCTACTTTACCTGATTCAAATGATTGTTCAAGTTCTTTCCAACTTTGAACCAAATAAGGTTCAACACTGATTCCCATGACTGAAAAAAGATTTAAAATGGTCTGTGTACTATGGCTACCTTCAATTAACCCAATCGTTTTCCCATTTAAATGCTCGATAGACGTCATGCCGGATAAAGGATTCGTGTATAAACCAAATACTTCCTCTCCAATCGATCGTTGACTATAATTCATTTCGTTCAATCGATCAGAAACTAAAGAAATACCAAACATCAAATCGATTTGTCCCTCTTTTAGCTGCTGCAATCCATCTGAAAAATCTGTGATAACATACTCATAACTAAAAGGTAGGACCTCTTGAATCAATAGTAGTAAATCATGATAATAACCCTTTATATTTCCTGACTCATCAATATCATAATATGGACTCGTCTCATAAAGACCGATTTTCACTTTATCATCTTGCGCTTGTACTTTAAACGTTATCGGTTGGATTAATCCAATACTGATGATAAATCCAATCATTAATTTACCTATTAATCGCATCGTCTCCCTCCTATATTGCCCCATCTCTCATTTAAGCTTCATCGTTGACTCCTAATAAAAATCTTATTAAAAATAAAAATTTCTTATACCTATCTATTATATAAATAGAAATGTATTTCACATTTTCTAATTCATCTCAGTACGTTAGTCTTTTTGATAAGAAGACAGACTATCGTCCAGGGGTCACCTACCATGCGCAGCATGTCTCCTCCTTTGGTAGGGCACGGGTCACCTGCCATGCGTAGCATGTCTCCTCCTTTGGTAGGGAATGCGTCACCTACCATTTTCTAGGAAAATGTATCTACCGTTAGTAGGACTTAAAAGTTTTCCGATATGAAAAACTTATCTAGACTTATATATAATAAGGATAGCAAGATCTCGTACTTAGCATCTGACACAGATTATGGATACGTTCTCCTTATACTGAAAAATTCTTCATGAGCCTTAAGTTTTTACTTGCTCTTTAACTTGACTGGTTTTGATTTTGGCACCATTCATTAAGTTAAAGATAGTCATTCTTTTAAAATTCATCACTCCTTCTCATCTGAATGCTTCCATACTTTTATGAAGCTACGGATTTAAAACCATGCATCCAAAAACTCATTAATACATAATTTTACACAAATTAACACACCACTTCTTCTAAAAATACCACCAATATATACCAAAATCAATAGTAAAAAAATATTTTTTCTTATCATCTGACTTACTATTTAAAAAGCAAAAAAATTCTAAATCTAATGAACCAGACTGAGTGGTTGAATTCAGATGATAGAAAGACTGACTACAATGGCGTTAAAAATTTATCGCCACTTATATATCAAGAGAGAAATAGATTTCACATTATGAAATAGGCTTATAGTTTTGTGGTAAATAGATTAACCATAGCGGATTCTCTAAGCTAAGTTGCGAATTGGCTAACTAGTAAAAGGCTTTTAGCTATGCAAAACTTTTAAATATAAAAATGGAATCACTTAAATCATGAGCCATTTAAGTGATTCCATCTTTATAAATAATCGTCAATATTTTATGCTAATCTTTTCAAAACAAAGCGTAACGAAACTGATCACACTGATTCCAAGAATTCCCCCAATAAAGTCAATTAACACATCACGCACCGATGACGTTCGCCCGACAAATGATTGAAAAAATTCATCCATCGTGGCACAAAGTAGTACTAAAAATAAGGCATAGATCCAACAATTGTGCTCACGTTGTTTGAAACATTTAAAGAGTAAGTAAAGGAGGCTTCCAAGCATGGCGTATTCAAATAAATGCGCCCCTTTACGCATGATGACATTTGCTAATTTATAAAATTCGCCATAATGGTATGGTGTCACTTTTTCAAGCAGACGCATCAATTTGTAAACCACATAGTCACTGCTTTGAAGTGAAATATGAATCGGTCGTGTCCCCTGATATAAAATGAAGCCCGTCATGATCAAAACTAAACACCCTAATAAAAATTTTCTCATCCTCTTTCCCATCCTAACGAGCTAGACATCTTTTATAAAGTCGGTGCCAGTAAGGAATCATGAACATGAAACCAATTCCTGCACTGAGTAGCCCAAGGATACTTAACGTCTTAAACGTATATGCAATTAAGTAGCTAATACTTTCGCGTAAATAACTCACTTGAATGGCGATATGATGATAAAAACCAGATTGAATGCCACTAAAGAACACAATAAAAATGAATAATCCAACCGCAACGATTCCATATCCACTATAAAGTAATCCTATGTCATATTTTTTACGTTTTTGTTGTCTACGACTTCGCGGAGATAACAAGACTTGTAATCCAACTATAAGCGTCGCAACGCCTACTAATCCACCTGCCAATAACATGATTGAAACGATCACCATTAAAAAAGAGAGATCACAAGTGTAAACTAGAACCTATAAGCTAGACACTTAAAAAAGTGTGAGCTTATGGTTCTTTTTAATTTATAATAAAAGAAAGATAACTTTAGAGAAAAATGGTGAAGAGAATGAGTCAAAAGAAGTTTACTGAAAAAGAGAGACAATGTTTAAATCAAAATCCTTATGTGAAGAAGGTATCTGAAAAATCGATGACCTATATCCTATCATTCTAATTCTATAATAGTTTGATGAATATCTTGAACTAATTGATAAATGAAATCAATATACTGATTAATTTTTTCCTCTGTTAGTTCTGATTCCAAAGAGGTAATAGATTGTTGATCTTGATGGGCTAATCGATTCCGAAGCAAACGAAGTTTCTCGATAAGGTTAGATACTCCAAAATCAGATTCTATCTTTAACACTAATTCATTAATTTTTTTTGACTTAAGCCCTACTGCTTCTAACTGATTTTTAATCTGCCCATAACTTGTAAAACTTTTATACTGATTTATATTCGTAATCACTTCATCTAACCAATCTGATGACTCTGGATTTTGAATGGCTAACTCAACTGATTGCATAGGAATTAGTAACTCTTTATACTGTTTTGTCTTAGTTTGATTCCCATTAAATTTTTGTATGATACAATACTTTACAATATCATGAATATATAAATCTAATGCACTCATTAATAATATAATTTGGCTCTGTCGAATCTCTAGTGTAGACTGACCATGTGCTGATAGAAATTGAATAATTTCATCTTTTTGTCTAACAACTTCAATACTATTATTAAATTGTTTAAGAATGTGTTTTTCTTGCTCATTTCTAATGACAACTTACTTTTTATCACGATTTGGCTGTGTTTGATGTAAAGATAAATCACGCATCTATTCTCTCCCTATTTTAAAAAGAATGTATTATTATGAAGAAATGGAATACTTCCATACTTACCTGCAATATAACCTTTTTCTATATTCTCATCTTTTCTAACATTTTTTAATTGTGCTAACGAATAAAAATCACTAAACTGATTATTAGTCTTTTCCACAAACCATATCTGATCGCGCCTAAATAAATCTAAGTTTAATAAATTCGTATCGTGGGTTGTAAAAATCAATTGTGCCCCCTTTTTATTAATAACTGGATTTAAAAATAATTGAATTAAGTGAACAACTAAATTCGGATGAAGGCTCGTTTCTAGTTCATCAAAAACTAAAACTTCACCATTCCTCAAAATCTCTAAGAGAGGTCCTCCTAATTCAAATAATTTATTAATTCCTAATGACTCTTCTGACAAACTAATATCCATATGAGGATATTTAAACACTACATCTGATTTTTTAAATTCTTTTCCATTTAAAAAGCTTTTTAATTCCTCTGGCAGGTTAGCTGGTAAATCTTCATTCAATAGCATCATCAAGTGATTATTAATTTCAATATCATGAATATTAACCCCTAATGTTTGAAGAAATTTAAGAAATTCTTCTTTGAATTCTACATCTTTTTCGATATTTTGTAACGTATATTCAAACCAATTATCATTACGAAAGCCTTGATAGACAACTAGCTTTTGACGAATATAATGAAATACTTTTAACACATCTTCAATATTACACCATGAAGCAGCTGATGATAAAAAGAGACGATTCTCCTTCATCTTACTTTCTGCAATTTCAGACAGAACTTTTTTAAAATTTAATCCGTATGTATATGTCTGATGTTTACGATCAAAGATCTTTGCCTGGCGCCCATTTGGAAAATAGTATAGATACTCGTCCATAATCTCTTTATTAGTTAAACTTACACCATAAACATAGCGTACTCCATCTTCTAAAAATTGAATTTCAAATGAAGAAGGTAATCCCTCTTGACTCATTTTATGCGGATAATAAGGTAAAACATCTTGATATTGTAAATTCACACTCGTACTAACAATATGACTTAAATAATCAATAGCATTAATTAAATTAGTTTTACCGGCCCCATTTGCTCCATATATCGCACAGACTGGATTTATCCTTAATTTTGAAGTTTCACCTAATAAATAATTTGAATATGTTTCATCTTTTGTTGCTAGCATTGAAAAAACAATCTCTTCTTTTATCGAGCGATAATTCGCACACTTAAATTGAATTAACATAAATTCTAGCACCTCTCCTTCACTTATCTTCGTCTATTATACCCTATTAATCATCATTTTAAACTCAATTTTTGAGAAAAATCTTCAAAATCAAAGATTAAATATTAATTAAAATTAATTTTTGAATATCTTTACTCTATATTTTATTAGATATGAACCACATTTATATTAGCATTCATAGAAGAACTACTTTTTTATTGACATTTATATCACAAAAGATTTTAAACGCTTTTCCTCATATTTATTAATCAATCACTAATCATGTCTAAAACATAGTTAAAAGCAGAGACAAATTAAACTAATCACACTCACTCCGATGATGTTCGCCCAACAAACGATTGGAAAAATTCATCTATCGTTGCACAAAGTAAAAAAACTACATACCTTGTGAGTATGTAGTTTCGAACCTACTGGTGCTAGACCAATCTTATTAGTATTATATACAAATTACAAATATTAGTGTGGTTCCTTTTTATGTTCTCCTATTAATTTTATCTTATTCGAATCAGTTTGAAATTAGAACAAAAAAACACATACCTTGTGAGTATGTGCTCTTACTTTACTGGTGTATGTCTAACCATAACCTATCTTCATTACTGATTTGTATTAAACTAATACGAAATCGATCTTGATTAAATTATATTATTTTCGTAAAGTAGTGTCAATCACCAATCACTATTTTTTTATTTCTCCTTTTATATTTTCGATTTCTACATTTAGCTGTTCAATTCGTTGTTTTTGATTAATGATAGTATTTTTTAAATCTTCAATTTCTTTCTCTTTTTGCTCTATAATAGATTTCTGATCAGAAATCACTACTTTTAATTTTTCAAGTAATTCATCCTTTTTAGGAATATACTTTTTCAAAATAATGTTATCAATCTCATTTAACAGTTCTTCTCGCAGTTTAAATCGTTTTTTATTAAGTATTCTATATTTACTTACCCGAGTAATTTGGTCCACCTGTATGACGGAATCTTTCTTAAATAGATAAAGATTTTTCCGATTAGTAGTAGCTCTCGATTTTTGAGCAAACACTTCGAATTCATGGATAATAGTCTCTCCTGTTGACTTATCTTTTGTTGCAGCCGTAATAGGAGCTACAATAACCCAATCTTCATGATTATCATATAAAACAACACAAGGATGAGGATAACGTATTTCGGTTCCAATATTACAAGTCCCTAAATCTACTGAGGAAATAATATCCCCACGGCTATAGTTATAATAATTATTATTTAACTTCTTATATTCATTTTGTATCCAAAGATCCTGAAAATGAGCATAATTTACAGTGCGTTCTAGCTTACCTTGACTTAACATTATGCCTGTATGAGCAAATACATTTTGTATTTCATGCAATGCTTCTATAGAAACAGAAGTAGACTGATTTTTATCATATTTATTTTTTAGAGTAGCTCGTAAATCATTAATTAAATAACCCATTTCAAAACTCCTATAAACTTGATATTTACTATATAAAAATTATTATAACACACCTCTTGTAGATGAGGTTATGAAGCGAACAAACTTTCTAAAAAATAAAGCAATTTATAATCTTGAAAATACTGTCTTTCAACCATTACCAGTAAACTCTTTTATTATTGATATCTATTAAAAAATTCACTTAAATAACTTAATATCTAAGTGAATTTTAAAGATTTAACGTCTTAATCTTACCTTTCCAAAACTAAGAGTTAGTAGACTAATCACACTCATTCCTATGATCGCTCCACTAAAATCAATGAGTACATCACGTACCGATGACGTTCGCCCAACAAAAGACTGGAAAAATTCATCCATCGTGGCACAAAGTAGTACTAAAAATAAGGCATAGATCCAACAATTGTGCTCACGTTGTTTGAAACATTTAAAGAGTAAGTAAAGGAGGGTTCCAAGCATGGCGTATTCAAATAAATGAGCTCCTTTACGCACCAATACATGAAGGAGTCGATAAAGTTCTTCTTCATGATAAGCTCTCACTTTTTCAAATAGATTCATCAGTTTGTAAACCAGATAGTCACTGCTCTGTAAAGACGTACTGATCGAGCGTGTCCCCTGATAAAGAATGAATCCGATCATCACTAAAACAAAACATCCCAATAACCCTTTCTTCATCCTGACACCCATCTTAACGTTTCATACATTTTTTATAAAGTCGTTGCCAGTAAGGAATCATTAACATGAAACCAATTCCAGCACTGAGTAGTCCAAGGATACTTAAAGTCTTAAACGTATGTGAAATTAAGTAGCTAATACTTTCACGTAAATAACTCACTTGAATAGCGATATGATGATAAAAACCAGATTGAATCCCACTAAAGAACACAATAAAGATAAATAATCCACCCGCAACGATTCCATATCCACTATAAAGTAATCCGATTTCATATTTTTTACGTTTTTGTTGTCGTCGACTTCGTGGTGATAGGAGCACTTGTAAACCAACAATCAGCATCACAAGTCCCACTAAGCCAGCTGCTAATGATTTAAAATTTAACGCTTCAAGTGATTTCATTACTTGTTGTAACTCACTCATACTTGTGATTTGATCAAAATCAAGTAATCTTAAATTTCCTTTCATGATTTGCATGGCATCTTGTTTCATTAACTCAACGTCTGCTTTTGCAGCCTCATCTAAATAGTACTGATTCTCACTAAAAAAGGCAGCCATTCGTTCATCAAAGCGCGTCTCATACGAGGATAAGTCAAGGGCTTCTATTTTTTGATTACTTCCCTCTAACCAAGCAAGCAACGCATACACATCCCCAATGACCACTTCCTTCACTTCTTCAACACTGATAAATTCACGTAAGGTCTGACGATCAATATTATTAAAAAGCATAATATCATCCAAGCCATTTTGAATGTTTTCTTGAATGGACTGATAGACTTTGGCTTGTTCCATTGCCTGAAGATACGTGGATGGTGTGATGAATGTTGGGAGTATACTCAGTAGACAGATGGCGATGGTTAAAAGCATTAAACTAAAACTAAGAAGCACTGATATGATTTTTTTAATTACAGTCATCTTTTTTTACCTCATTTACTTCAATTGAATAAAATCCGAAACAACAATGTAACGCTCAGGCGTTGGACCATACTTAATAAATGGATAACACGTATACATCGTCAGTTTCTCTTTATCGGTTGGCATTGTCGCCGATACATCATCTGGCGTTGTGATATAAATATCTGAAACTTCATATTCATACGTTCCATAATCTGTTTCAACGTAGACTTTATCTCCAACCACTAAGTCTTTTAATGCATAAAAAGCCGTTTCACGATGTCCTGATAAAACGACGTTTCCACCTTCACCTGGTAATAAACTTCCTACATAATGCCCGACTCCTTTTCGAAGTTGTTCATTTCCTTCTCCTTGATAAATAGATACCTCTAAGTCGGCACTAGGAATATTTAACGTCGCAAATTCATCGCCGATTTTAGGTAGATACATCGTGTGATCATTAATTTGAAACGATGTATGAGTAATTTCTAAATTAGGGTCATAAAAAATAACCGAACTAAACGTCATCGCTTGACTCACGAGCCCCCAAAAAGGAACTAACATCATAATTGAACCGATCACCATTAAAAAAAGAGGGATTACGAGTGTAATCCCTAACCTTTTTAAAAAGTATCGGCGTTTTTCTTTAACTGTTTTCACGCCTACTTCCTCAACTTTCTATGCTTGCATCTCGCGTTTTGAGTTAATCATTAAACCAGCTGCTAATACAACTAATCCTGCACCTGACATTACCATTGTTGGTAACTCTGCACCTGTTGATTCTAAATTTGTATCTGGCATTGGTTTTACTGAACCATTTCCAGCTGTATTGCTTCCGATTACCACTTCAACGGTTGTTTCCATGATGTTTTCAATCACAGAAATCATACCTCCATCAAAGTTTGTTAAAACATCAGCAATGTCATTAGCTGTTAATGATAAAATTGATTGTCCGTTTGCAGATACTAATTTAATTGTATCTACACCGTTTACGATGTCATAGCTTAACACTAATCCAACTTTTGATGAAGCTTTTTTTGCTAAATCCATTAAGTTACTTTTTTCAGTAGCTGATAACGCTGTTAAATCCGTACGTCCATCAATTACAGCGTATGCTTGTTTTACTAATGATTCAAGTTCAGCTTCATCAGCTGTTGATAATTCAACTGATTGTAAATACGTGATTAATTGGTTCGCACTATTTGAAGGCACTCCTAAAGAAACTAATTGATCACGTAATTTCGCTACATCTGTTGTGCTTGCTTCAGCTACCGCACCAAATGATCCAGCTACCAACATAGCAGCTAATGCTGAAATCGTTAATTTTTTCATCTCTTTCACCTCATTTAAACTATTATTCTATCCTCAGAATAGACAATCCAAATTATACCACAACTCCCTTAGAGATAAAAGGTATAAAATGTATATTTATGTATTTTTTGTAAATAAATTCCTTTATTAATTTCATCTTATCTATACAATTAAATAGTCTATACACATACAATTCAAACAAATAACTTAAAATTTTTTAGATCTGTTTAAATTGTATAAAAGAAGAGATAATATTAATCAAAATAACTTTTAACATAATAAGGAATACTTTTAAAGATATTTAAAAATCAATATCATTGAATCGTTTTTGAATTTCTGCTTCCCAAATCATTGAATGTTTAAGAATGTTGATAAACTTTTCATCACTTTTTCCATCTCCAAAATATGAGGCTGATTGCGGATGAGTTTGAAGAGCGGCTTGAATAGAAGCTAAAATTTGAGAAGTATCTTCGTTACAATGAAGAATATTGACATTCTCGTCACTATAGCGTCCACTTTGACGGCATCCTAGATCAATGGCCATCTTTCCATAAACACAGGCTTCACGAATTCCAGAGCTTGAATTTCCAATAATGAAGTCACAGTTTTTTAGTAACGTTAAGAAATATTCAAAACGCATGGATGGATAAACTAAGAAGTTTGGATTATTTTCAAACCGTCTGTATTCTTTTAAAATGACGTCGCTTCCATGATCATTATTTGGATAAATCACAACATATTGTCTACCTGATTCAATGACCGCATCGACGACATTTTTAATATTAGATGGTAATCGTTCCACTTCTGTTGTGACAGGATGATACATTAAAATACTAAATGTTTCAAATGGAATATCGTACTTACCTTTTACTTCATCCATATTTGGTAACGTATCTGAATACATAATATCTAAATCAGGTGATCCAAAAACAAAGACTGATTCTTCTTTTTCTCCTAATTGTAAAATACGTTTTTTCGCTTCCTCATTTGCTACCAAGTGAAAGTGAGCCATTTTTGTGATGGCATGGCGAATCGATTCATCAATGGTTCCTGATACTTCTCCACCTTCAATATGCATCACTTTAATATTATTGAAAGCCCCTACAATAGCTCCTGCTAACGCTTCTAAACGATCTCCATGAACAACGATTAAATCAGGTTTAACTTCATCACAATAATTACTTAGACCCGTAATCGTGTTACTAAGCGAAATATCCATCTGATCATGTGAACTTGATTTTTGATTAATGTATTTATAAATATTTTTAAATCCATCTTTTTCTACTTCATGATAAGTCGATCCGTATTTACTTAACATGTGCATTCCAGTGACAAAGACATGTAATTCGAAATTCGAATTATCTTCTACTTTTTTCATTAATGATTTTAATTTTCCATAATCAGCACGTGTTCCTGTTAAAAAAAGTATTTTTTTCATTATTAATCCTCCAGATCTCCCCATGAAAGATGCTCATCACATTCGATATCTTTATTGATGACACGTCCCATCAATGTTTCATAATGTTCAGCTTTAATTTCCCCTGTACCTGGACGTTTGACCCAAATGTTATCATGTGTTAATACATCACCTTTTTTTAACTCTTTTGTTGTAACAACTGTGGCGAATGCAAAATCAATGGTAACTTGTTCTTCTTTTGCTGCTTCTTTTTTTCCACCACGCATTTGTTGAATCTCAGCACTGCCTTCAATTAACTCTTTTAATTCTTTTGGATCCATTGAACAAACGATATCTGGCCCTGGACGGTCTTTTGAATCTGTGAAGTGACGTTCTAACACCGATGCCCCTAAGGCTGCTGCTGCTAAACAAGCGTTGTTGTTTATCGTGTGATCAGATAACCCAATGATGGCATTAGGGAATTCATTTTGTAATTCAATCATTCCACCTAAACGAACTAAATGAGCAGGTGTTGGATAAAGATTGGTACAATGTAATAATGAATATTTAACCCCGTGCTTCTCCATGATTTCAACTGATTTACGGATACTTTCAATGTCATTCATTCCGGTTGATAAAATAATTGGTTTTCCGTAAGAAGCAATTAAATCGATTAATGGATAGTTATTACACTCTCCTGAACCAATTTTATAAGCTTGAACTCCCATACGCTCTAATCGCTCCGCTGCTGCACGTGAAAATGGCGTACTGATGAAAATCATCCCTTTAGATTCAACATATTCTTTTAATTTAATCTCATCTTCCTCATTTAAAGCACAACGCGCCATGACGTCATAAATTGAAACATCTGTATTTCCTGGAATCACTTCTTTTGCGGCTTTTGACATTTCATCCTCAACCACATGTGTCTGATGCTTAATGACTTCAGCCCCAGCTTCATAAGCTGCATCGACCATCTCAAACGCTGTTTTTAATGATCCTTCATGATTAATTCCAATCTCAACAATCACTAGTGGTGCATAATCTTCACCAATTTTTCTATTTCCAATTTGCATATAGTTTTTCATTCTTAATCACCCTCTAGTCTATTCAAATTCAATCATACTTAATTTACTGTACCTTGCGACCTTTACCTTTTCTTCAATATAACTTACCACAAAGCCTACGACACATGAAGTAGCAATTGTCACAATAGAATAGCTCCATGATGTAACTTCTGGATGATTGTACTTCAAATTAATCACTACAATTGCAGATATGATAAATCCTACATAAGCCCCTAACTTTGTCGCTTTTTTATTAATGACTCCTAATACAAAAATACCTGCTAAAACACCCAGTACTAATCCCATGAAGCTATTAAACCATTCATAGGCTGATTTGATTTCTCCATTCGCTAAAATCATGGCAACAATAATAGAGACAACTCCAACACCTAACGATACCCATTTTGCGATTTGTGTTTGTTTTTCAGTAGAAATTTGTTTTGAAAAGCAACCTTGAATATCTAAAACCCAACTTGTTGCAACAGAATTTAATCCTGTCGAAATGGTTGATTGAGAAGCGGCATAAATAGCAGCCAATAAAATACCTGAGATTCCAACTGGTAATTGATAAACAATAAATGATGCAAAAATTTGATCTTGATGTGCTGTTTGTAACAACCCTGGATTTTGATGATAAAAGACAAATAAGGCTGTCCCAATTAGATAAATAACCGTTGTTGTTCCAATCGATAAGAATCCATTTCCAAAGGTCATTTTACGTAATTCTTTAATATCAGTCGTTGTAGTAAAACGTTGAACAATATCTTGACTTGAAATATAAGAAGAGAATGTGTTAATTCCTGCACCAACTAAAATAATAAAGACACTTGATTTCAGAATATTCGGATCAAAGATTACTTCATCTACGGCTAAAAACTTATCCATAGATAGCGTATTAACGATCTCAATGATTCCTCCATCAATAGAGAAAATTAAATAAACTAATGTGAGTAAAATACCTGCTATCAATACAACACCCTGAATAAAATCTGTCCATAAAACAGACTTTAATCCTCCGCCGTAAGAATAAACGATTGCTATAATCCCCATAATAATAATTAATAAATTAGTATCAATTCCAACTAGCTGAGATAGTACAATTGACGGTAAGTACATAATAATTGACATACGCCCAATCTGGTAAATAATAAATAAGATCGCTCCTAAAACTCGTAATCCTTTACTCTCATATCGTAGTTCCAAATAATGATACGCAGTATCAATATTAAGTTTACTATAAACCGGTAAAAATAACCTAATTGTTAGCGGAACCGCAATAAAAATTCCTAATTGTGCAAACCATAGCAACCATGTCCCACTATATGAGTTTCCAGCAATCGATAAAAAAGAAATTGGACTCAATAACGTGGCAAAAATTGAGACTGAAGTTACCCACCAAGGAATGGACCCGTCTCCTTTAAAATAAGACTTTCCTTCCATCGGACTTTTTGAAAAATATAGCCCTGCCATTAGTACAGCTAATAAATAAACAATAACAATGATAAGATCAATACTTGTTAATCCATTCATCCTTTACTCACCTTCCTCTCTGATTCTTTAAAACTTAAATTTTTTGTTAATAATAATTCTGCAATTTTCAAATCGAGTAATTCATCGATATCAACATCATACTTTTCGTTCATGACATAAGCTAATCGGTTATCATTCAAACTAGTTTCTAGATTAAAATTCTCATTTAATTTATTAATATAAATGGCTCCATTAACCTTATAGTAATCAGGAAAATCCTGGCGTCGTTGAGTACTTGATGTATTCAATAAGTTAATCACATGTCCAGTATCATCCAGTGTTCTAATGAGAATTGGATGATCTTTAACTTTAGAGATACTCACCAAACTTTCTTCTCCAGAACTAATTAGTTGTTCAATAGCCTCGTCAATATGTTGTGCTTTTCGTAAAGGTTGAGTTGGTTGGAGTAAAACAACATAATCATACTCCTCCCCCATCTCTTTTAACGTCTCAATACAATGCACCATTGCATCAATTGTTTTGGCAGTATCTGATGCTAAATAGTCTGGTCTTAAGAAAGGAACATCCGCCCCCCACTCCCTGGCCACTTTAGCAATTTCCTCACCATCCGTTGAAACGACAATACGATCAATACACTTAGACTTTTTGGCAGCTTCAATTGAATAAGCAATCAATGGCTTACCATTTAAATCAATAATATTTTTATCCTTAATCCCTTTACTCCCTGCTCGGGCAGGAATAATCGCTAAGATTCTATTCATCTCTTATCTCTCCTGTCTTATTTACCTATCTTTTTAATAGTTTGAACTTATAAAATATATATCCCCCATAAATAATAATAAAAATAATTAAAGCTGTATATCTGATTATTATCTGATTTAAAACAACATAAATAATTACGGTAAATATCGTCATAAATATACTTGATCTAATTAAATAGCTATCAGGAATATCTCTATGCTTTAGTAAATACGAGGTTATAATATAATGAAAAACTAACATTAAAAAATAAGAAATAGCTGTTGTTAAAGCTGCTCCTATTACTCCTAATTTTGGAATTATCCAAATATTTAATATGATATTAATAATAGCCGCTCCCATTGTTGCAATTGGAATTAGTGTTGTTTTTTGTTTATAAAATTGATAATTAACGTAAAAACTATAGTAAAAAACAAAGAAATAGCCTAAAGCAATAAGTGGTACAATATAAATCCCTTGAACATACTCTTTTCCCCCCATTAGATAGACTAATTCAGGTGAAACTAACAAGAAACAACTAACTAACCAAATAAAGAAAATAATATATTGTTTACTATATTCTTTGATTAAACAGTGGTTTTTGACTTTAAGCTGTTCAAAATACCATGGTATCCAAGCATTGTTTATTGATTGCCAAATCATACTTATGATTGAACCTAGACTATATGAAAAGCTATAAATTGCTGTTGCAGCATGATCTTTACAATATGAAATCATATAACGGTCAGCAACGTTTAAAACTTGACTACTTAAACTATGAAAAATAAGAGGCAATGACAGTTTCAATCCATCAATCCAATCTTTTTTTACAAAAAATAGATTAATACGTGAAATATACTTTAATAAAATATATATACCTATAAACCCTGTTGAAATAATACCTGCTATTACTCGAGCTAAATAAGTATTATTTTTAAATAATAAAACAAAATTTAAAGATAAAAATACATTTAAAAACGTTGTAACAACTGAAAAAATTAAATGTTTTTGAGGAAGCTTTTTAATTACTAATTCTGACATATAAATATTTACAATTATACCCAAAAACGATTGGAACAATAACATTATACCAAACATTAGTGATGGAACTTGAATAACATCAATCAAAAAAGGAAAAGTTACTAAAAGACTAAGGCTAATAAAAAAACCTACTAGTGGAAATAAAGATATATTTGAAACGTACCTTTCAAACTCTTCAATATTTTTGTTTCCGTATGAAATACTGACAGTTCCATTTATCTGTAATCCCATCAATATACTAACTATGCCTACACTAGCTGTATATATAGAATACGATCCATAATCTTCAGGTAACATTAGACGAGTAAAAATAGGTAACGTAAAAAACGATATTCCTTTTAATAAAATATTTCCTATAAAATAAATAATACTAGATTTTAAAAAGTGATTTTTCATTTTCTCTCAACTTTCTATCTTTATCAATATATATCTAAGCGATCTTCGGTTAATCTCTTGTATATATATCTCTTGTATATACTTTATCAATAACTTCTATCAATTCTTGGCATAAGCGATTTGAAACAATTACATCACTCATTGCTTTGAATTTATCTAAATCTTTAATTACTTTTGAATTATAAAATGTCTCTTCTGTTAAGACTGGTTCATAAACAACAACATCTATTCCTTTCCCTTTTAGACGCTTCATAATTCCTTGAATCGATGAGGCGCGGAAATTATCCGAATCCGTCTTCATTGTTAAGCGATAAATCCCTACGGTTTTAGGATTTCGCTTCATAATCATATCAGCGATATGATCTTTACGTGTGCGATTGGCATCTACAATGGCTTCAATAATGTTATTAGGAACATCTGCATAATTCGCACGAAGTTGTTTGGTATCTTTGGGTAAACAGTATCCTCCATATCCAAATGAAGGATTATTGTAATGCGTTCCAATACGTGGATCAAGCCCAACTCCCTCAATAATTTGCTCAGTATCTAAACCTCGGATTTCAGCGTACGTGTCTAGTTCATTAAAGTAAGCAACACGTAACGCTAGATAAGTGTTTGAAAATAGTTTAACAGCCTCAGCCTCTGTTGAATTAGTGAATAAAACAGGAATATCTTCTTTGATCGCACCTTCGACTAAAAGATCCGCAAAACAACGTGCACGTTCCGATTGTTCTCCTACAATGATACGTGATGGATATAAATTATCATATAAGGCACGGCCTTCACGCAAAAACTCTGGTGAAAAAATAATATTATCTGTCTCAAACATTTTACGTACTTTTTCTGTGTATCCAACAGGTACGGTTGATTTAATCACCATCGTCGCCTCTGGATTAATCGATAAGACATTAGCAATCACAGCTTCGACTGATCTTGTATTGAAATAGTTCAATTCGGGATCATAATTCGTGGGTGTTGAGATAATGACATAATCCGCATCTTTATAAGCGGTAAGAGTATCGGTTGTTGCCACCAAGTTTAACTCTTTTGTCGCTAAATATTCTTCAATCTCAGCATCCACAATTGGAGATCTTCTCTCGTTAATCATGTTAACCTTTTCTTCAACAATATCTAAAGCAATTACCTCATTATATTGAGCAAGTAAAATCGCGTTTGATAACCCTACATATCCTGTTCCAGCTACCGTAATTTTCATTTAAATCTCCTCCCTTTTTATTCTTTTCTAATTTCACTGATTTTCAATATTTAATTAAAGAACTAGATAATCTACATCATCATTAAAAATTGATTGTACAAATGAATTTATTTATAGATATTTATTTAAACATAGATCTTTAATAGAACTTTTTTTTGACTTTTTAAATTTTTATAGTGATCTATGTTTCTATACTTAAAGACTCTGGCTGGATGACCTCCAGCTATTGCATACGGTGGAATATCATTGACTACTGTGCTTCCTGCTTGAATTATTGCTCCTTCGCCGATCTTAACTCCACCTAAAATTATTACTCTTGACCCTAACCAAACATTATCTTGAATTACTACATCTTTTTGAATATACGTATTATCATAAGGAATAGCACAGCCATTATCATAGTTATGATAATTAGTTATAATTAGACAATCTTCTCCAGAGTGGAAATTATCTCCAATGAAAACCTCACCTTTCCCTGTAATCTTTATACCATTAAAATGAATATTATTTGCTAAAGTTGTATGACTAGTAACAATAGAATTATTATTCACTTTTATATACTTACCGTAACTTTTACACATCATTTTAACTTTACTTGTATAAATATATATCTTTATTTTTCTATAAGTTTTGAACATTAACTTAATAATAAATTTCATTATCTCACATCTCTATCTTAATTTATTTACATAATTGTATCATTTTTTCTAAAGCATCCTGACTCCAAAAATGATTCTTTTTACTAGTTTTATTAACATTTAATTGCTTTAATAAGTAGATGATATCACTAATGTTATTTATTAAAACAGCGTATCCACTAGTATATAAATCACTCACAAAATCTGCTTCTGACATATTTAAAATATAAGTTTCTAAATCAAAAGCTAATCCTTCGTATAGAGCAGTAGAATACACACCTATCTGAATAAATGATTTTTCAAACAAATTATAAATATTTATATTGTAATCGATAACCTCTATAAAATCACTGTTTTCATACAACCACGGATAATTTACTTTCCAACATAAATATTCTGCAGGATGAAGTTTATAAATAATCTTATAATTTAAATTTCTCTCCCTCAACTCTTCTCCTAACTGAACAGCCAACTTACTAAGTTCATATCCTATTGTAGCTTGTGAAATAAACAATATACATTCTCTTTTTTTATATAAATTATTGTTTTTAACGTACTTTTCAATATAAGGAAAACCTACTATATGTTGTCTTGAGTCATCGATTGGAAGTCTGGTATTATACTTCCAATATTCTGAAAATAGGAATATTTCATCAGGAAAAAAACTATGGATTCTTTTTTTACTATAATTATAATTTATATGTTTTTTACCTAAAATTCCGTGCTGTAATTCGATAGTTCTAATATTTTTTTTCTTAGCTATTTCGTTTATAATCATATTTTCAAAATTATAATGAACTACTTCAATAATAAGGCGCGGATTTATTTTGTTTAAAATTTTATTTAGTAAGAAATATTTAATTTTATAATGAATATATAAATTTTTAACATCGAGTAATATTTTTTTGGGATTAATTTTTAAATTTAATTCATTTTCTAAAATGTTTATTACATCTATCATTTCAATTTCTAAATTCAATAAAGATCTATTATGCATCAATTTAAGAATAGGTGAAGTAATATACGTAATAATATCAATAAAATCCATATACATTACATCACACTCATCTATTCTTGGAACATGTTTCCCTTGATAACTTTTCTCCATGATTATTAAATTATCTTTCGATAGACTTTGTATTAATAATTCAGTATAAATACAAACTTCATCACTGGTATCAAAAGCTTTAATTTTTCGTGGATGATTTCTAACTACTATATCCTTATTTTCATTTAAAAATTTAATATTAAGTAGGTTTATAACAGCATCTTTTAAGATTAATAATTTATCATTAAGGCTAAGCTTTTTAAGATCATGAGCCGAACTTCTTTTTAAGTATAAACTCTCATATATTGTTCTTCTAATATACGCCCAATAATGAAATCCCTCTATATTTCTGTCCCAAAAATTATATTTTTCCTCTATTACTAAGAATTTATCTATCAATTCACTCACTCCTTAATGAACTAACTATGCTCTATTTTTTTAAAGTTAATAGATAAGACTAAAATAACACCTAAAAATAACCATATATAAAGCATATTTAAAAAAGTTGTTAGAACAATCGAACAAATTAAGAATATTACTATTCCAATCTTACAAATATATTTAAATATAGATTTACTGATAAAGATTTTATAAAATATATAAATTAATAGTAAAAAATTTATAAATCCAAAATCAGCTAAAAACTCAATGAAAAAGTTATGTATATTACCAACTTTGTATATTTGTTTTATAAGGAGGTCATTACTAACTAATGTCTCAGTTGCACCTACTCCTAACCCTAAAAAAGGGCTTTTTATAAATAATTCAAATCCTTTTTTCCACAAATAAAATCTTGTTTGCATTGAGTTGGATTTTAAAATACCATCAGAGAATTGACTCAGAAAAAAGATTATAAAGTTATTTTTTGATATAAAAATTAATAGTAACATGAAAATTGAAAAGATAAAAATATAGGTAGTCATTATCTTACCTAGACTATATTTTTTTTTATTTAATTTTTGATTCCCTCCTAAAATGACAATAAATATTATCAAAATAATTTGACATATCTTTGCATCTGTTACAAAAGTAATTAATATAGATCCTAAGTAGATAAAATAAATTAGAAATTTATTATTTTTTTCATATTTTATATAAAAAACTGTTAACAATAATGAAAACATTGTTACAAAAACTGCTAAATCATTAGGATTATAAAATTGAACAAGAGGATGATGAAATCCTAAGCTATTCAATCTTGTCGACCATATAGGATGATAAGAAAATAAATACTGACCAAACAAAGTTTCTTCCACACTAAATAATATCACAAGTATAACGTTCAATTGGATATTTTTCATTAAGCTTTTAATATTTGAATAATTTCTCAAATATAATAAACATATTAAAACTAACACTATTCCATAAAAATAATTGACATAATGACCAATAGACTGTTTAAAAGATGGAACTAATGAGAGAGAAAATCCTCCATATATTAAAAAATATAACCAGATAAAAATAAAAACATATATTTGACTTGATAACTTTATCCCCTTAAATAAAGTTTTTAAAAATAGAGCCACTAGACATATCAGGGATACTATTCTATACAATGTTATATTTCCTATACTAGAGATGTAAGTAATAGATAAAGCATTCGACCATATTGCAGAAACTATAGTAATATGAAACAGTATTGAAGTAATATTAAATCTAAATTGTATCTTATTAATATTTAATCTCCTCCGTATGAATTTAAATTATATAATATGTTAAGTATCTATGTTGACTATCGATAACAAATTAAATTTTTTTATATCAAATCCTAGAGAAAATGATACTAGCTTTTTTCCTATATATAGTGACTAGATTACAAACACTATGGATAGGTTACAATTAATTAGACAGTTTTTTTAAGGTCATGTAGAATTATAAATCATATCAATCTAAAGGAGCTTTAACATGACCCAAACTAAAACTCGTAGACCTCGCCGTACTTACTCAGATGAATTTAAGAATCAATGGGTCACCTAGCATGCAAAGCATAAGTCCTCCACTGCTAGGGAATGAGCTCAACTTTATCTCAATGGTAAGCGTAAATGTGATATTGTTCGTGAATATGATCTTTCATCGTCTTTACTCGATAAATGGATTAAGCAATCGACTTCTACTGGTTCTTTTAAGGAGAAAGATAACCGTTCGGAAGAAGAACAAGAATTAATCCAACTACGCAAAAAGGTTAAACAATTAGAAATGGAAAATGATATTTTATACCCGCAAGGGGTACGCCGAAGCAAGCCGCGCTGATCTTAGGACAAAATAACTGTGATTAAAAACAATACTCACAAATATTCAGTTTCAGCGATGTGTAAAGTCCTTCATGTGCCTCGTAGCACTTATTATTACGAATCTAAACCGAGGAAAGATGAAGCTCAACTGGTTACTGATATCATTGAGATTTTTCGTCGAAGCCGAAACAATTACGGAACTCGAAAAATTAAGCAAGAATTGAAAAAGGGGGGACAACAGGTTTCACGCCGTCGCATCGGTCGTATCATGAAACAAGTTGGTCTTGTCTCAAACTATACGGTCGCTCAATTTAAGCCATATCCAGCTAAATGTAACGAAGATAAGATCAAAAATATCGTGGATCGTAACTTTAATGAACAGCCTCATTTAAACGTGGTTGTCAGTGATTTAACGTACGTTAGAGTTGGTCATCGCTGGCACTATCTTTGTGTGCTTGTTGACCTGTTTAATCGTGAAATTATTGGTTATAGTTCCGGTCCCAATAAGGATGCAGCATTAGTTAAGAAGGCTTTTTGTACATTCAAAACTAACCTAAGTCAAATCAAGATCTTCCACACTGATCGGGGAAATGGGTCACCTGCCATTTACGAAGTAAATGTATCCTCCGCTGGTAGGGAATGAATTTAAGAATCAAATCATTGATGAGATTTTAGATACGTTTAACATTGAGCGATCTCTAAGCACGAAAGGATGTCCCTATGATAACGCTGTCGCAGAAGCGACTTATAAAGTAATTAAAACCGAATTTGTTAATCAACACTTATTTGAAACACCAGAACAATTAGGCTATGCATTTGCCGACTATATAAATTGGTATAACAATCATCGGATCCATTCTTCTCTTTAAAAGAATACATAGAAATTGATTTATTACTCCAGTAAATTCAAAGAGAGATCATATTCAAGAATAATTTCACCGTTATATTTACCATTTAAGTAAAGTTTAATTGAATTATGAATTTATTTATTTTGTAAATATTTATAATATCTCATAGTTCTTATTACACTAGTAAATAAAAAAGAATTTGTATACTTAATCTAAGATAATACTGTTGTAAATACTTAAAAATTCATTAGAAATAACTTCTGAAGAAAATTTAAAGCTGCTTAAAGTAGTGTTTTTTACCAATATATCATAATTTTCTATAGCTAGCTTTATTTTATTTGAAATATCAACCTCATCATAACAGTCAACGCAATACCCTACTAGTCCATTTTCAAACTGACCGTCAAATCCCTCATTTTTGGTATATATTACAGGAATACCTTGTGATAATGCTTCTGCATAAACTAATCCAAAACTTTCAGTAATAGAAGGCATTAAAAAAATATGATTTTTTCTATATTGTTTAATTAATTCTTCTTTAGATAATTGATAAATTCGATTTATAAAACTATACTTTAAAAACTTCTTCTCAAGATCTGATTGCCCTACTTTACCGACTATCGAGAACTCTATTTTATACCCTTGATTTATTAAGCGTTCTATGGCTAAAATAGATTTTAACAAATTTTTCCGTTTATTAATTTGCCCTACATAAATAATTTTTATAACATCTCCTATTATATTAGTTTGAGTATGACAATTATCTAACCAGTAATTATCAATAGGATTAGGTATTACTACAGATTTCTTTATTATATCTGTTTTTAGAGAATCATAAATATATGTAGTTATCAACCTTTCTTTATACATTGGAGATAAAAATACTATTGCATCTGCATTAGCTAAAATTTCATTTCCTAGTCTTCTTAGGTATTTAATCTTCTTAAAGAAGAAATTAATATCTGTATCACGTATCGTTACTACATAAGGTATTTTATAAACCTCTTTTAGTTTCATGGCGTGATATCCATTAGTAAATAAAGAATGAGCATGTATTATATCAAATTCATTCCATCTATATTGGTTTATTAGGTGACGATATATTTTGTTACCTTTATATTTAAATAGGAGTCTATCATACTTATTAAAACATTTCACGATACTAACATGTTTATCGTATCTTAAATCACATTCCTTACGAATAATATAATCTTTTTGAATTGGAACAAAGGTTTTTATACTAGAGCATTCTTTCATTAAAACTTTCTCAAGTGTATTATGTACGGAAGAGCTTAAAAAGTAAGAATTAATATTTAATAAATTCATAATTCCTCCCTTGATTAAATTATTTATTATAACCGTTCAATCTTTAAATAATATTAATATATATAGAAACAGAAATGTATTTCATCATTGTATATCAGTCTTAGTTGAGCAATTACTTTAATACTAAGGCAGACTATAGTCCAGCTAAAAGTTTTCCGATATGAAAAACTTATCTGGACTTATATATTTATTGACTAATTAGTTAATATTAACTAAGACAAAGAATCCTTATCTATATATCGGAATAAGAGGATTCCAGCTTGTTTATAAATCTACGCTATTTATTTCTTTAGATAGGTTACAATTAATTAGACAGTTTTTTTAAGGTCATGTAAAATGATAAATTATATTAATCTAAAGGAGCTTTAACATGACCCAAACGAAAACTCGTAGACCTCGCCGTACTTATACAGATGAATTTAAAACTCAATTAGTCCAGCTTTATTTAAATGGAAAACGTACATGTGATATTGTTCGCGAATACGATCTTTCACCCTCTATACTCGACAAATGGATTAAACAATCGACTTCTATCGGTTCTTTTAAAGAGAAAGACAACCGAACAGACGAAGAAAATGAATTGATTCAACTTCGTAAGAAGATTAAACAACTTGAAATGGAAAATGATATTTTATACCCGCAAGGGGTACACCGAAGCAAGCCGCACTGATCTTAGGACGAAAATAAATGTGATTAAAAACAACACTCATTTATGCCCTGTGGGTACAAATATTCTGTTTCAGCGATGTGCAAAGTCCTTCAGGTGTCTCGTAGCACTTATTATTACGAATCTAAACCGAAGAAAGATGAGGCTCAACTGGTTACCGATATCATTGAGATTTTTCGTCGAAGCCGAAATAATTATAGGGTCCCCGTCCTTTCCGAAGGAAAGGTATCCTCCTTTGATGGGCAGTAGACTCGAAAAATTAAACACGAATTAAACAAAATGGGACAACAAGTTTCTCGTCGTCGCATCGGTCGTATCATGAAACAAGAAGGCTTAGTATCAAACTATACGGTCGCTCACTTTAAGCCGCATTCAGCAAAATGTAACGAAAATAGGATCGAAAACATCGTGGATCGTCACTTTGATAAGCAGCCTTATTTAAACGTGGTTGTCAGTGATTTAACATACGTCAGAGTCGGTCATCGCTGGCACTATCTTTGTGTACTTATTGACCTATTTAATCGTGAAATTATCGGTTATAGTTCGGGTCCTAATAAGGATGCAGAATTAGTTAAGAAGGCATTTTGTACCGTCCAAACGAACTTAAGTCAAATCAAGATTTTCCACACAAATCGGGGAAATGAATTTAAGAATCAAATCATTGATGAGATTTTAGATACGTTTAACATTGAGCGATCACTCAGTATGAAGGGTTGTCCTTATGATAACGCTGTCGCAGAAGCCACTTACAAAGTGATTAAAACAGAATTTGTAAACAATCAAAGGTTTGAAACACAAGAACAGTTAGGCTGTGAATTTGCCGATTACGTTAACTGGTATAATAACCATCGGATTCATTCTTCACTGGAATACTTAACCCCAGTTGAATATCGTCAAAATACCCTTAAAAAAGTTGTTTAGTTTAGTGTTGACAATCCATTTTATGAATACAATTAAATAGAATATTAATTCTTAATGTATAGAACACTATATGCATATAAAATTTATCTAGACTTTAATTAGGCTAGTCACCTACACTTATCCATAGTAGTATTAATTAAAATAAATGTTTTTTAAATGCATTTGCAGCATAAAAAATAAAATAATAAGCACATTTACATACGGATAATCGTTCTATATTTCTACAATTTTTCCAATGATTTAAGGCAGCCTTTATTTTGTTATTAGAAATAGATCCGCTCACTTTTCTATAATAAGCTAAAGATTCATTAAGACCATATGCGGTATATCCTGATCTCAGTAATTTAGCCCATGTCATTGAGTCATGATCTTTCTTTACGTCTACCAATCTAATACTTCCAGTAATTTCTGTATTAATCATTACTGTTAATGTTCCAATTATAGTATTCTTCATAAACTGACTATAACTTAACTTATTAGGTACGTTTATTAACTTATTATCTCCTTCTTGAATTATTTCATATGCTGTATAAGTAAATGCATAGTTATTATCTAACATAAATTTAAGTTGAGTTTCTAGCTTATCAGGTTTCCACATATCGTCAGCATCTAAAAAAGCTATAAATTTACCATTAATATTTTCTAAAGCAACGTTTCTAGCTCTTGCTGCACCTGAATTGTGAGATAACTTAATGTAACGAATACGTGGATCTTTAAATTGAGCAATAATACTTGCTGTTTCATCTATGGAACAATCATCTACAATTAGCATTTCCCAGTTAGTATACGTTTGAGATAATACACTTTTAATAGTATCTTTAATATATTTTTCTGAATTATATACAGGCGTAACAATTGAAACTAAATTTTTTTGATTATTCAAATTTATTCTCCTTTAAGTTAATCTTTTTACTATTTACTTAACAGTTTCTTACTTAATGAAATTTTAACATCATAAGTTTTTTTATCTATTTTCTGAGTTCTGATTAAATAGTCTCCGAAGTCTTCTGCCGTTTGCATACCATCTGCATGAATATTTTCTCGGAAAAAAACTTTGGATATTGTACTCAATATAATCTTAAAATCTCCTACAAACGTGATTTTTTTAATATAATCTAAATCATAATTCAATTTTTGTTCCCATGAAATTGAGTTTCTACCACTCACTTGTGCTAAGCCTGTTAATCCCGGTAAAACTTCTTGCCTTTTAATTTGGTTGGTATCAAAAAAAACCATATCACGAACTAGTTGTGGTCTTGGACCTACTAATGACATATCTCCTTTTAAAACATTCCATAGCTCTGGTAATTCATCCAAACTTGTACTTCGTAACCATTTTCCAAATTTAGTAAGTCTAATATCATCTGGTAATAGTTCTCCATTCCCATCTTTTTCATCTGTCATTGTCCTGAACTTATACATGGTGAAAATTTTACAATCCTTTCCTGGACGTTTTTGCTTAAAAATAACTGGATTACCTAATTTAAGACGAACTAACGCTGAGACAATTATAATAACTGGGGAGAGTATAATAATAGCTCCTAGTGAAATAATAATATCCAAGACTCTTTTAAAATATTTATGATACATATTTAGAATAACTCCTTAATTCTAGAAATAATTTTTTGCTGTTGTTCTTTAGTCATCTTTGTATCACTTGGTAAACAAACTCCTCTATAAAAAAAATCTTCCGAAACAGGCGTTTCTTTACTTGCTGTAAAGAATGGATATTGTTTAAATACAGGTTGAAGATGCATCGGTTTCCAAACCGGACGTGATTCAATATTTTCTTGTTCAAGTGCTAACATAATATCAAGTGGTTTCACTTTTGAATCTTCTTTTAACGTCATGACTGATAACCAGTAGTTGGATTTACCGAAGTCACAAATATTCATCATTTCAATCTCTTCAATATCTTTGAATGATTCCTGATAAATTTCATAAATTTCTTTTTTCTTTTGAATACGATCATTTAACACTTTAAGCTGTCCACGGCCAATCCCCGCTACCACATTTGACATACGGTAGTTGTATCCAAGTTCTTGATGTTCGTAATGACGCTCATTTTCACGTGACTGTGTCGCCCAAAATGTCGCTTTTTTCGTATAGGCTTCATTATTTGAAACTAGCATCCCACCTCCTGATGTCGTAATGATTTTATTCCCATTAAACGAATAAATTCCGATATCACCGATCGTTCCACTCATACGTCCTTTATAAGTCGCGCCGAGTGATTCAGCCGCATCTTCTAAAATCGGAACACCGTATTTTTGGCAAAGTTCTAAAATCGGATCTAAATCAGCACTTTGCCCATATAAGTTAACAACCACCACTGCTTTTGGAAGTTGGTTGTTTTTTTCTGACTCTTCAAACGCTAATTTTAATGCTTTTGGACACATATTCCAAGTTTTTGCATCGCTATCGATAAACACAGGTGTCGCTCCTAAGTAAAGAATCGGATTACATGAAGCAGAAAATGTGAGTGTCGAACAAAAAACGACATCACCTTTTTTGACTCCTAATGCCTTTAATCCTAAATGAATAGCTGCTGTTCCACTTGAAAGCGCTGAAGCCCACTGAACGCCAACATAGTCTGCTAACTCTTGTTCAAAATTCGTGACGTTTGGACCAAGTGGCGCCACCCAGTTCGTTTCAAACGCCTCTTTCACATACTGCTGTTCATACCCCTGTTCACTCATATGCGGTGATGCTAAATATATACGCTCACTCATCTCTCTCC
Source organism: Turicibacter sp. TJ11 (assembly GCF_021497505.1). Lineage (NCBI taxonomy): Bacteria > Bacillati > Bacillota > Erysipelotrichia > Erysipelotrichales > Turicibacteraceae > Turicibacter > Turicibacter sp. TJ11. Next base: position 1,578,322 of record NZ_CP069349.1, read on the forward strand.
TCCTTATCCAACTTTAGATTGTCGACAAACTACAGTGTTTTCATGAATCTCCTGATCTTGTTCGATTGATTCTTTATGATGACTTGGTTCTTCATAAGTCGGAACGACTTCTTTTAATTTCTGTTTTAATTCTTGAATGCCTTTTGTTTTCGCCACTTGTAAAAGATCTTGAATTTGTGATTTCACCGTTGTTAATTCAAATTCACTTGGTTTTCCAATAAATATTTTTTGATGGCGCGTCTCTGTTAATCCTTCTTCATCCATCAATAACTCTTCGTACAATTTTTCCCCTGGGCGAAGCCCTGTGACTTCGATTTCAATGTCTACATGTGGTTCATAACCGGATAACTTAATGAGATTTTCCGCTAAATCATAAATCTTCACGGGTTTTCCCATATCAAGTACAAAGATTTCTCCACCTTTGGCAAATCCTCCTGCTTGAAGTACGAGTTGTGCGGCTTCTGGAATCGTCATAAAGTAACGGGTAATGTCTTTATGCGTTAACGTCACCGGCCCACCTTTAGCAATTTGCCTTTTAAACAGTGGCACGACTGATCCATTCGATCCAAGCACATTTCCAAAACGCACCGCCACATACTCGGTTTCGCTTTTTGGATTGATCGCCTGAATAATCATTTCACATAAACGTTTCGTCGCTCCCATGACATTCGTTGGATTGACCGCTTTATCCGTTGAAATGAGCACAAAGCGTTTCACCCCATAAACACTCGCCAGTTCCGCTGTATTGAGTGTTCCAAGCACATTATTTTTAATCGCTTCAGACGGACTCACTTCCATGAGTGGTACATGTTTGTGTGCGGCCGCATGAAACACGACATTTGGCTGGTACGTTTGATAAATCTCTTCTAATCGATGACGATCTCGAACCGAGGCAATCAACGTCACTAAATTTAAGTTTGGATACTGACGTAACAATTCATTTTGTAAATCATACGCATTATTTTCATAAATATCTAAAATAATGAGTTGCTTTGGATTAAACTTTACAATTTGACGACAAAGTTCTGAACCAATCGATCCTCCACCACCCGTCACCATCACGACTTGATGTTCTAAATACTCATGAATCCCTTCATAATCAAGCTTAATCGAATCCCGAGCCAGTAAATCCTCTACTTGTACCTCACGAATCATGTTAAGATTAAACTTACCATCAATGAGTTCAAAAAGCCCCGGCATCATTTTAACCGTTAATCCAAGTTGTTTAATCGTGAGTGAAACTTCTTTTAGAAGACTTTCCTCAATATTTGCAATGGCGATAATGACTTCATCAATTTGATGTTGATGAACGATTTGTTCTAAGTCTTCATGTGTTCCATATACCGGTGTATTTCCAATCACCGTGCCTAATTTTTCTTGATCATCATCCATAAAACCAATGACTTTTTTCCCTAAATGAGGGTTTCGCTTATATTCATTCGCCACTAAGCTTCCACCCATACCAGCTCCATAAATCAAAACGCGCTGAACCTTATGCTGATATTCATATTGACGTGAGATGATCATTCGACGAATGATACGCCACAAAATACGAACTCCGTTACAAAGTAGCATTGCCAAAATCCCAGCAAGTGTCGTCACGAGTAATGGTACACGATGAGGAAGTAGCATTGAAATCATCAAGTTAATGATCGTTCCCCCCATAAACGCCAGCGTTCCAAGCATAAAATCCTCAATTCCCGCTAACGTCCAAATACTTTGATACTGCTTCATGATCCATTGACAAAGCAATAAGACACCTAACCCAAACATCACTTCCCACTGGTGTGTCATTAAAAGAGCTAACGTCTCACTTAGGGGATTTCCTTCTAAGTAATAACGAAACATCATCGCTAATCCATACGATAGTAGAATTAACAACGTATCAATCCCTATTAAAACTCCCTTTTTCACACGACGCTTTTTAAGAATTGGTCCCTGTAATATTAATTCTCTCATGTGCGACCTCCTCCACTTTAAATCATCTATCGGTTATCAAATCATGAAACAGTGTCATTTCTACAAGATGACATCCTTATTTAATCAGAATTATCACAACTAGAATTGACACGATTTCATCACACCTAAAACAGTCGACTAAACACTCCACGACGCTTTTTCACCGATGTGTCTTTCGTTGATTGATTAGCCCCATACTCATAATACTGATACCCATAATAACCTTTACCATCTGCTGGAACCATCGTCAGCACCGTTCCTAACACTTTAGCTCCTACGTTTTGTAATAACTTCATCGCACGAACGGCACGATCTCGATCCGTTTGATGAGAGGCAACCACCATCAATGTTCCATCGACAAGTGTCGATAAAATTGCCGCATCCGTCACAACCCCAACCGGTGGTGCATCAATTAAAATTAAGTCAAAATGTTGTTTTAATTCTTCAAGTAATTCTTTAAAACGATTTGAGTTTAATAATTCAGCAGGGTTAGGTGGAATAGGCCCACACGTTAAAACATGAATGTCTAATGCCGTTGACTGAATAACCTCTTGAAATGGTACATTTTGTGCGAGGACATTTGACACCCCATTAAGATTAGATAACCCTAAATAAGTATGCAAACGCGGACGACGAAGATCGCCTTCAAGCAATAACACTTTTTTTCCTGTTTGAGCAAATGAAACCGCCAAGTTACACATCGTCGTTGACTTTCCTTCTGACGCATTCGTACTTGTAACGACCATACTCTTTAACTCTCCAGCAACTGTTGAAAACTGTAAGTTAGTACGAAGAGTACGATAGGCTTCAGCTTCTAACGACTTTGGATTCACTAAAGACATAATCTGAGTTTGCTGCATCTAATACCCCTTCCTTTCTACCTTTGATTTTGGAATGACACCAAGAACAGGAACCCCTAGTATTGACTCGGCTTCATCCGGTGTTTTAATCGAACGATCTAAATATTCCATTAAAAACACTAACCCGACACTCACCATTAATCCTAAAATCCCTGCAATCGCAATTTTAGTCGCTTTATTCTGTGAAAGTGGCGTCGTTGGTAAAACTGCCTCATCTAATACTGATGTTGAATCGACCTTCATAATGTCAAAGATTTCTTTTGAGAAAACATCGGCTAATGTATTCGCAATGTCGCGTGCTAAAATCGGATCCTGATCCGTCACCGAAATCTTAATAATCTCTGTCTCATTGACCTGAGAAACCGAAATTTTATTTAACAACTGATTAGCTGTTAAATCTAAATCTAATTCATCAATCACTGGATTTAAAATCGTTAAGCTTTTAATAATCTCCGTATAAGTCTGAACTAACTTTTGACTTAAGTTGATATCATTTTGAGTTAAAACTTCATTTTCACTTCCACGATAATCAACAAGAACCGTCGTTGACGATTGATACTGTGGAACAGGCCCAAAGAAGATCACAAACACACTTCCACCGATCAAAAACATAAGTGTCACACTAACAATTAATAACCAACGCTTCCTCAATGCCTTGAAGATATCTTCAAGCGTCATTTCATTTTCGTAATGCATCTCTTCCATGCTTCTACCTCATTTCTACTTTTATTTAACTAGAATCACAAACCCATCGGGCGCTCTTCTCATCACCTTTATTACCTCCTTTAAACATAAAAAAAGCCACATCTATTAGACAATAAATGTGACCTTTTTAGAGTAAATCTCAACTATTTTAAAATTATTAAAAAATTCTACCCTAAATAATAAATCATGAAACTAGCAATTCTCCCAAAATTAACAGATTAATATTTAACCCTATCTAGCATCGAATTTGTCCCAAATATTATCCCAATAACCCAATTTCCCTTTTACATAATTAAAATTTTACATTATATATTATTTTTTTACAAGTTATTTTAATAATAAACATTATTTTCCTTTTAAAAGTTTATCTTCTAAATCAGTTTGATACAATTAAAGAGTAAATCCATTTTTACAACATTATTGTTTTTTTCTACCTAATATAACAATATATTACTAATTATGTACATTTCATTAAAGTTATGATATAATTCTGCTATCTTTTTGAAAAGAGAGAAGGAGTTAGAAAGTTATGAGAAAACCTGTACGTAAAGCCGTGATTCCAGCCGCCGGATTTGGAACACGGTTCTTACCGGCAACGAAATCACAACCAAAGGAAATGTTACCAATCGTTGATAAACCAACGATTCAATACATCATCGAAGAAGCCATTGCCTCAGGAATTGAAGAAATCTTAATCGTCACAAGTTCAACAAAGCGTTCCATTGAAGATCACTTCGATAAATCTTACGAACTTGAAGACACACTAGCTAAAAAAGGGAAAAACGACATGCTTGAAATGGTTCAAAACATTTCAAATATGGCGCAAATTCACTATATTCGTCAAAAAGAAGCAAAAGGTTTAGGACACGCCATTCTTTGTGCCAAAACTTTCATTGGAAATGAACCATTTGCTGTCTTACTTGGAGATGACATCGTCGTAAACGAGGAAAACCCAGCAACCAAACAATTAATTAATGCTTATGAGAAAAATGGCTGCTCAATCATGGGCGTTCAAACCGTAGCAGACGAAGACGTTTCTAAATATGGAATTATGAAGCCTTCAAAATCACATCAACCAGAAGGACGTATGGTGAAATTATCTGGAATGGTTGAAAAACCAAAACAAGAAGAGGCACCATCAAACTTAGCTGTGATGGGACGCTACGTCTTAACACCAGAAATCTTTGAAATGTTAGAAACTCAAGAAGCAGGTGCTGGTGGGGAAATCCAATTAACAGATGCGATTGATCGTTTAATGGATCGTCAAGCCGTTTATGCCTACGACTTTGAAGGACAACGCTATGATGTAGGGGATAAATTTGGATTCATTAAAGCAACGATTGACTTCTCATTAAACCGCGACGACTTAAAAGACCAAGTCCAAGCTTACTTAAAAGAATTAATGGCATAGAAGGGGCTGTCTCAAAATAGATGGCCCTTGAATTAAAAATCTAAAAGATACAAAAAAAGGCAGTCCCATTCAGGACTGCTTTTTTGTATACTTTATTTATGCTGACTAAAGAAAATATACATCAAGATTATACAACTTATTCAACTGGATATCAACTCTCTTTAACGATGGATATTCAAGTTTATATTCCACCTCATGATCCTGTACGTTTGCTTAATCAATTATTGGAGGGATTAGATGATAAAAAATTATTAAGCACTTACTCTGATAAAGGGAGAAATTCTGTCGTACCACCGGTGATCATGTTTAAGATTTTAATTTACGCGTACATGAATCGCTCTTTTTCTTCACGAGAAATTCAGCGACTTTGTCAACGGGATATTCATTTTATCTGGTTATTAAATGGATATCCAGCGCCTAGCCATCATACGATTAATCGATTTAGAAAACATCATTTAAGCGATGGTGTCATGGAAGATTTATTTGATCAATTCATTGAGCGTCTTCACACCTTAGATGAAATTCATTTTAAAAACCTATTTATTGATGGAACAAAAATTGAAGCCAATGCCAATCGCTATTCGTTTATTTGGTTAAAATCCGTGACTAAAAATGAAGCGAAGCTCCAGGTCAAAATAGAAAAACTCCTTCAACAAGTGAATGACATGTATCTCGTTAATTATTCATTTGATGGTGAATCCCCATTATCCGTGATGGAGTCTTGTTTACGGATGCTTCAACAAAAAGTGAATGAACAATCTCTTGAATTTGTTTATGGAAAAGGTAAGAGAAAAACCATTTTACAACGTCAAGTTGAATCAATGGAAGCATATCTTGAAAAACAACACCTGTATCTAGCATATAAAGAAACCATTGGTCTTCATCGATCAAGTTGTTCAAAAACGGATACCGATGCCACGTTTATGAGAATGAAAGATGATCACATGAAAAATGGTCAATTAAAACCAGGATATAATGTCCAAATTGGCGTTGAAGCGGAGTATATTGTTCATGTTGGAATCTTTAGTTCGGCAAATGATGTCACGACTTTGATTCCCTTTCTGACAGCCATGGAATCTCGATTATCTAAAACATATGAACGAGTGATTGCAGATGCGGGTTATGAAAGTGAAGAAAATTATGCTTATTTGAAGGAAAACCATCAAAAAGGTTTCATTAAGCCCCTCAACTATGAAACCTCAAAAACAAGAAAATATAAAGCTCAACTGGGGAAACGAGAAAACATGGCGTACGATGAACTCACCGATACCTATACGTGCGCAAATGGCAGAACGTTAAAACCGATCGAAGTTAAAATTCGAGAAAGTCAGACCGGTTATCGAAAAGAAGTCACGATTTATGAATGTGAAACCTGCCAAGATTGTCCTTTGCGTTTAAAATGTACAAAAGCGAAAGAAGGAAACTCAAAACGATTGGAAGTGTCTAAAAAAATGCTTTCGCTAAGAACAGAGTCACTTAAAAATATCCAAAGTGAAGAAGGGATTCTGTTAAGAAAGAATCGTTCGATTCAAGTCGAAGGTGCTTTTGGCGTGTTAAAACAAGATTACGGCTTCAGAAAATTTTTAACCCGTGGAAAAGTCCATGTCACAGTCGAACTATTGCTTCTATGTTTTGGATATAATGTGCAAAAATTACATAACAAAATTCAAAGCCATCGTTGCGGACAACAACTTCATCCAGGGAAAGTGGCTTAAAAAATCAGAATAGACTGTCATTTTGAAGGAAAGAAACGTCCTTCTTTTCGTCGTACTTAAAATTAAGTCTAACCCATAAAATTAAATTTACAGACTGATTTTTTTACGATGAATAGCCAAAAAAAGGAGCATGTTGCTCCATGACTATAAAATTTTAGTCATTTTGATACAGCCCCTTCTTATTTTATTTTACATAGCCGAACTTCTCATAAATAGCAGATTCTGTATTAATAACTGTTTGTGATGGCTGATACTGTGTATCATTATAAATAAATGCGTGTAACTCTTTTACAAGATCTTGATAACTGCTCATAATATAAAGTGGACTGTATCCCTTATAACTAATAGATTTATGAGTATTATCTGCACTTGGAATTTGCAGTTGTTCAATCTGACTTAAATCAAAGTTTAAAGCTTTTGTCCCATAATCAATAATTTCATTTAACGTTAAATTAGTCTCAACATAAGGTAAACAAGCATCTAAAAGTGATAGTAACTCTGAATAACTTAACGTCGTCGCCTTATCAACTAGTGCCTGAATCACCGTTGATTGACGCTCCATACGAGTAAAATCACTTCCTACATAACGATTTCTCATATATGCCATCGCTTGACGCCCAGATAAAGTTTGCAGACCACCTTTTGTTAAATGAGGCGCGTCTGTATCACCTGCATGTAAACTATTTAAATGATTAATATAATCATTCGTCACATTAATCTCTGAAGACTTAATATCAATATCAACACCACCCATGATATCAATAATCTCTTCAATCGCATCAAAGTTAAACGCTACATAACGCGTAATATCTAAATCAAAATTATAATTTAATGTTTTTAACGTTAATGGTGCCCCACCATACCAATACGCATGATTTAACTTATCAAAATCATTTTCAGGATCAGGTAAATAAATTAACGTATCACGCTGAAAGGACGTCATCTTTATTTTTTGATGATTCATATCAAGAGAGATCATCTTAATTGCATCACTACGACCATTTGATCCATCACCATCTTGATCAATCCCTAAAAGTGTGATATTAATGACATTTAAGTCTTCTTCCTTATTTAGAACTGCATCATTGACAGCCACCTCATCATGAACTAATTGATTCGTTGTATTCATCTTAGAATAAAAATGACGAGCTGCAAACACGCCTCCACCCATAATTAATAAGAAAACAGATATAGTAGGAATCAAAATCCATAATAGTACCTTCTTTTGCATCTTAAAACCTCCCATTACAAAACCTAATTCTAAACTATTATATCTCTTCTAACTAGTAAATACAAATTTTTACTACAAATTCATTATTTTTGAAAGCATTCTATATTTAATATAAAAATTGTTTCAAAGACATATTCTATCAAACTAATAAACCTTCTTTCTTAATTATACTTTCGTATTTCTTTGAGTTATACTGATTCATTAATCTCTATATGAAATATCAAACACTTTTCATTTTTAAATCCTAAAATATTTTCTATTTCTCTGCACTTCGACATTGTTCTAGAGCATATCAAATTCTAAAAATTAACTAAATAGTCTTATACTGAAGAAGTTATTTCACTAATAGTTACATCTAGATCAAAAATGATATAATCGGTGAATCTAAGTCAATATTTTGGACACAAAAAAGTTAAGTTTTTAAGTAGCTTGCCGTTCAAGTTGCTCACATTCTTTAGGGGTTAAATAATTAATCGATCCATGCATTCGTTTTCTATTGTACCAGCCCTCTATTGTTTATAGTATTCTAATAATTAACAGGGATGCATTTGAAAAGTTAACATCTCTTTTATAAAATGATCCATATCAACTAGAGATATGGAGGAGATAGGAGTGCTAACTTTGGAGAAGAAAGAAAAAATGATTCGTTTATATCTAAAAGGTCTATCTTATACAGACATTGCTAAAGAGATAGGAATGACTCGAAAAACGGTTAGTAAATATATCAAGCAATATGAGAAGGATCAGAAGGCGTTAGAATTGGCTACGACTCCTGAAGAAAAAGAACAGATTATTATCCTTTCATCTGCTAAGCCTAAGTATGATAGTAGTAAACGTCAACGGATTAAATTAACACCTGATGTTGAGTCAATAATTTATTCTTACTTAGAAGAAAATAAACAAAAGATTCAACAGGGTAAACGTAAACTCGTGATGAAAAATACAGATATTTATGAATGGCTGATTTCGAAAAATATTGATATTAGCTACCGTTCAGTTTGTGCTTATGTTTCTAAACAAACACAACGTTCAAAAGAGGCCTTTATTAGACAAGCTTATGAGCCAGGACAAGTGGCCGAGTTTGATTGGGGAGATGTCACTCTTTATATTGACGAATTGGGGACTGAACGCCGCTTTAAAATTGGAGTGTTTGACTTGAAATATAGTGATAAGAGATTTGCTTATCTTTATTCACACGAAAATACGGAGGCTTTTCTCGATATTCACACTCGCTTCTTTGAAGAAATCAAAGGGGTTCCAACTGAAATCGTCTATGATAATGCACGTGTTCAAGTTAAACATCTAGCTGGGAGAGAAAAACACTCCACTGAGGCGGTTAAAAAATTAATGAATTATTATGGTTATACGCCGCGATACACAAACCCTTACAGCGGTCATGAAAAAGGTCATGTGGAGCGTTCTGTTGAATTAATTCGACGAAAAGCGTATAGTAAGTCCCATCATTTCAAAACCATTGCAGATGCGGTAACTGCACTTTTAGAAGCTACTAGTCGTGAAAATCAAAAAATAAAACAACGAACCAACCAATCTGCAGAGACTGTATTTGCACAAGAACAGAAGGATTTACTTCCCTATCGATTACCGTTAGATACTTACTTAACTGCTACCTATAAAGTGAATAAATATAGCTTCATTCATGTCGATTCAAATTTTTATTCTGTTCCCGATTACTTAGTCGGAAAAGAGGTGACTGTCCGTAAAAACATTGACCAGATTAAAGTTTATTTTGATGATCGATTTTTATTTAAGGCTAAACGCTTAATCGGACGTCACCAATATCATATAGATATTCACCACTATCTAGCGACATTAAAAAAGAGTTCTATAATATTTGGTGTTGCTGATCAAGCAACACCTTTTTTCATGGCATAAAAAAAGAGACATCCCGTCTCCGTCCTGTTACAATGTTATCGGCTAAAACAATATTGAAAGGATGAATTGGATGTCTCACTCCTATTTTACTAGAAAACTCTTAAATATTAAAGATAAACAGATTACATTTGAGGAAGATTATTTGGAAGAAGTGAAGATTGAGGGTGTCACTCGCTTTGTTTTTAAAGGCATTTTATCTTATCAACCCACTCATTGCGAACACTGTGGCACACTATTTGATTCAAAGTTCAAAAAACATGGGTTTAAAACCTCTCGAATTGTGATTCCTAAAGTTTCACTCCATGATACTTATTTAGATTTAAAGAAACAACGTTACTACTGCGGACATTGTCAGTCAACGTTCACTCTAAAAACATCTCTTGTTGAAAAGAATTGCTTCATTTCTTACCACACCAAATATGCCATTGCGTTAGAAGCACAAAATAAAATCTCGGAGTCAGATATTGCCCGTCGTCATCAAGTCTCTCATTCTACTATCAATCGTATCATCCATAGCTTTTATGAATCTCAATCACTAAATTTTAATCATCTTCCAGAAAATCTTTGTTTTGATGAATTTAAATCGGTTAAATCTGCCCAGGGGCATATGTCCTTTATCTTTTGTGACGCTGATACCAAACAAATCCTCGATATCATTGAAGATCGTCAGCTAAGTTCTCTTCAAACGTATTTTAAACTCTATACTAAAGAAGCACGTTCTCGTGTTAAACATATTGTGATTGATATGTATGCTCCTTACATGAGCTTAATTAAGGAGCTTTTTCCTCAGGCCAAAATTGTCCTCGATCCATTCCATCTCGTTCAACATATTTCTCGTGCGTTAAATAAAACAAGGATTCGATTCATGAAAAAGTTTAAACAACATGCCCGAAAATTCAAACGTTATTGGAGATTGTTTTTAAAGTCTTACATCTTACTTAATACGACCACTTATCGTTCCGTTTACTGTTTTAAACAACCGATGCGTGAGATCGATATCCTAAACTTCCTTCTTGATTTCTACCCTGAATTAAAAACAACCTATGATCTCTATCAAGATTTACTCTTCGCTCTCCAAACCCAAAACTTAAAACAATTCCATCACTTACTTCAAGCTAAATACCCTCTGATTTCTCCTGAATTCCAAACTGCTTTTTAAACGTTTAAAATGTATCAGTCTTATATTGAAAAAACAGTGACCACTTCATACACCAATGATCCCATTGAAGGCATTAACAATAAAATTAAAGTCATTAAACGAATCGCTTTTGGCTATCGTAGTTTCTATCATTTTAAATCAAGAATTCTTATCACTCAGAAACTAACCAAACCTAAAGTAAAAATCCTAGCAGCTTAGCCACTAGGATTTTAGTTATGTTATTCCGATATAGTACATTAAAACTTAATATCACAAACACTCCTTGACAAAGAGCCACTTATTTTAACTCGAAATTAGGATTTATAATGGATATCATTATATTACTCTTTTACTCCATCTCTATTACTATATTTAAGAAATCCTCAGAGTTTCTTATATATAGAAACAGATAAGTTTTTCACATTTTTTCGCAGAGTCTTTGGATCACTTCCGAAGGTCTTTCATTGATATGTTGAATAAATCCTTGAACAGCGTTTCTAATCTCATTTATATTTTTATAAAAGACGTGTAACTATTCAGCCTAGTAGAAAAGAGTATCACAAAAAGGAGTGCTCGTTTAGTGAAGTACTCCTTGTGAATGTTATGAAAATTGAATCGTATTTCCCATTAAAATGGTTTCAATACTTTCGATAATATTTAATCCTTGCTTTTGACAAGTAGAGATGAAACCTCTGATTCGGGCGAAACAATGAGCCCCTTTTTCTGTTCGAAAACATCCGGATATTTTTTGTTTCGTTTTAGTCATTCGGACATCCCTCTCAGCTAAGTTATTATCAAACGGAACCTCAACTTGATATAGAAATTCTAGCACCTCTTCTTGTCGTTTAGATAAGCGATTGAGTAATCGAACGGGATCTGTATTTTTTTCATGAGCTTTTAAAGGATTCGCTAGATAACCTTCTTCAATGATTGTTTGATATCGCTGCTCAAATTCTTGAATCTGATGTAAGGGTAACGGGTATTCAGTCTCTTCCGAATAAATTTTAGCTTCAAGTAATAATTCCGTCATGTCTTTGGCCCACTGTTGTTTCTCAAAGTCGATGATGCCTTTGAATTCTCTTAAATGATGAACGTTACATAAAGCATGTGTGCAATCATCATATTTAAAATACGGTGTCCAATGATCATGGATGACGGTTCCTTTGAAAGAGGGAAGAATTCCATTCGCTTCAATGGCTTGAGAGCCACGTTTTTCATGAACAAAGTAGTGAGTATATCGTTTATTTGAAGTCACATGAAGCCAGTGTCTCTTTCCATTGATATAACAGCCTGTTTCATCTAAATGAAGATAACTTGATGCCAAAAGATTTTCTTTGATTGAAGCTTCAGTCGTTTCCAACAACTCATCACATCGTTTCGTCATATTCACCAGTGTTCCTTGGCTGATGGTCGCTCCGAAAATATCCTGAGTCAATTGTTTCAGACGGTTGAAAGGAATCAATTGATAGTGACTGAAATAAGTTAATACACTTGTTAAATGTGGCCCATATTGTGTCGGTTGTATGACATGTTTCGGAAATAGTCCTTCATTTTTAAAATGACAGTTAGGACATACTTTAATTTGAGATTGATGCTCAGTGACTTGAAGCCTTAATCTCGGTAAATCAAAAACTTGACGTCGAATCGTTTTTTGAGGTTCAACGTTTTCTAAACAACACCCACACCCTCGGCAAATTTTCGGATGATGTGTGACGACACGATCCGGATCTTTTATCATTTTTAAGGTTGAACCTTGATGTCCGACTTGACCACCCGGTTTTTTATTTGAAGGTTGACGTAAACTTTTTGTCTTTTTAAAACCATCGGTTGAGGGAGGCAAACTACTGTTTTGACTTGTTTTATTTGATTGTTTTTCAAGTTTTTTAAGGCGAGCATCTAAATCTGAAATGACTTTATTTTGTTTCTCAACCGTTTGAGATAAATCAGAGATTTGAGTGGAAAGTCCTTGAACTAAAGTAATGACGGATTGAATTCCTTCATGATAAACTTTGATGATTTCAGATTCTGACATAAGATGACACCTTCTTCTAAAGTTGGAATAGTAAGGATATTATAACGTAAATCTTATAAATAGGTAAGTTATTCACGAGAGCTACATATCATTAACAAAATCACCAAGAAACGGAATTCGTTTACTTGGTAGCTGAATAGTTACAAAGACGTTATGAATCACAGATTGTTTTAACCATTTCCATAATCCTTCAATTAAGTTTAATTCTGGACTATATGGTGGTAAAAAGATTAACCTTAATCTATTTTTGTGTTCGTTTAAAAAAGGTTGGATGAGTTTAGCGTGATGAATTCTTGCGTTATCTAAAATCATGACAATCTTTCCCGTTGGATATTGTTTCAGTACTTTTTTGAGGAATTCTAAAAAGATATCTGCTGTATAACGTTCTTCCTCCTGGACATAAACATGACCTGTCTCATAGTTAAGGATTCCTATTAATTTGACACTTTTATTATTTCCGTAAGTAGGAATAATCCGTTGTTTTCCTTTAGGAAACCAATTGTTGACTAATGATTGATAATCTCTGATAGAACTTTCATCTTGAAACAATAAATGATCAATCTCTCCACGAATCAAAATTTTTTAATTGTTCAAATTCCTGTTTAAATCCCTCTTGTTTTTCTTGACTCGCTCTCGCTAATGAGTAAGTCGGGCGTGTGTAGCTAAAACCTAAGCGTAACAACATGTCACGCATTCCACCTTTAGAGAATGAAATTCCAAAGGTTTGCTTCACCCAGATGCATAATAGCTTACAATCCCAAGTCATGTACGGTTCAATCCCAACATCAGCGGGCATTTTATGGATGAGGGTATGGATTAACTCAGCTTCTTGCTCAGGTGAAAGTTTCTTCGGGCAGCCTGATTTTGGGCGTGGGTTTAATCCCTCAAGTCCATATTTTTTATAATTTCTAACATGTGTTCCGATGGTCTGAGCAGTGAAGGGAACTATCTTAGCGATTTCTACATTTTTATATCCTTGTAAGTGTAAATAGATGACTTGATAACGAGTATAAAGTTGTTTCGATGATGTTTCACGCATCGCTGTTTCAATTAATTTTAATTCTGTCTGATTCATAGTTGCCTCAATTTCTATGGATTGTCAACACTAAATTAAACAACTTTTTTAAGGGTATTTTGACGATATTCAACTGGGGATAAGTATCCCAGTGAAGAGTGAATCCGATGGTTATTATACCAGTTCACATAATCAGATAATTCATAGCCTAATTGTTCATGTGTTTCAAATCTCTGATTCTTTATAAATTCAGTTTTAATCACTTTGTAAGTTGCCTCAGCTACAGCGTTATCATAAGGGCAACCCTTCATACTGAGTGATCGCTCAATGTTAAAAGTATCTAAAATCTCATCAATGATTTGATTCTTAAATTCATTTCCCCGATCTGTGTGGAAGATCTTGATTTGACTTAGGTTAGTTTTGACTGTACAAAAAGCCTTCTTAACTAACTCTGCATCCTTATTAGGACCCGAACTATAACCGATAATTTCACGATTAAACAGGTCTACAAGCACACAAAGATAGTGCCAGCGATGACCGACTCTAACGTACGTTAAATCGCTGACAACCACGTTTAAATAAGGCTGCTTATCAAAGTTACGATTCACGATATTTTCAACCTTATCTTGGTTACATTTTGCTGGATGTGGCTTAAATTGAGCGACTGTATAGTTTGATACTAAGCCTTCTTGTTTCATAATACGACCAATGCAACGACGTGAGACTTGTTGCCCCATTTTGTTTAATTCGTGTTTAATTTTTCGAGTTCCGTAGTTATTTCGGCTTCATCGAAAAATCTCAACGATATCAGTGACTAGTTGGGTCTCATTTTTCTTCGGTTTAGATTCGTAATAATAGGTGCTACGAGACACGTTAAGGACTTCGCACATCGCTGAAACAGAATATTTGTGAGTATTGTTTTTAATCACATTTATCTTCGTCCTAAGATCAGCGCGGCTTGCTTTAAAATATCATTTTCCATTTCAAGTTGTTTAATCTTCTTGCGAAGTTGAATCAATTCATTTTCTTCGTCTGTTCGGTTATCTTTCTCTTTAAAAGAACCGGTAGAAGTCGATTGTTTAATCCATTTATCGAGTAAAGAAGGTGAGAGATCATATTCACGAACAATATCACATTTACGTTTACCATTGAGATAAAGTTGAACTAATTGGTTTTTAAATTCATCTGTATACTTACGGCGAGGTCTACGAGTTTTTGTTTGGATCATGTTAAAGCTCCTTTAGATTGATATTATTTATCATTTTACATGACCTTAAAAAAACTGTCTAATTAATTGTAACCTATCCACTCAATGAAAATGGAACGATAATAGGATTTTTTTTCATAATAAATAGTGGATTGTCAACACTAAACTTTATGCTAGACTTAATTGATTAGTAATATATCCTTCTATACACTTAACTTGATATCTGTTATCTTAATTGTTTTACTTACAAACAATAAAACAATATATATAATTCCACCTACCAGAACTTGAATAAATGTAGTAAGGATTGTATTAGGTAATAAACATCCAATAGCATTAATTACAATATACATAATTAGTGCACAAATAAATATGTATGGAATTTTTGATAAAATTTCTTTCATATTTAATTGATTCTTAACAAAATACATTTGAATAAAAACCCCTGTAAACTCTGCTGCCACCGTTGCAATAGAAGCTCCAATGTAACTATATCTAGGTAACAATATAAAATTTAATACTATATTAACAACAGCTGCAATACATACAGAAATAGTATATTTATTTTGTTGATTAGTTGGAATAAGGTATTGAATAGCAAATAAATTGGCACCACCAATAGCAATTATAATCCAAGCTGAATAATAAAATACAGTTGTTACCTCTTGAAACCCTTCACCAAAAAACCATGGTACAAAATTTTTAGCAACTCCTACTATACCAAATGTAAGTCCAAAACTAATAACCGAAATAAATAAAGCACTTTTTTCGATGACTTTCTTCATTGTTTTCTCATCACTAGTTACCATCATATTAGCAATTCTAGGCATCATAACACTACTAATAGCTCCTATTAGTGTGACAGCCAAACGTATAATCTTCTGTCCTTGATCATATACACCAACATCAGCTGATGTATTCATTACTCCTAACATTGTACGATCTAAAAGAACATAGACACTACTTGCAATTTGAGGTAAAAACAATAGAAGAGTGGGCTTTAGATGTTTAATAATATCATCTCGATTAGGTTTAACAAACTTTATACTTTTCCCGAAATCTATCCACATTGAAATTTGTCCAATTAACATTGAAAGAGAAAGTATATAGGCATATAAAACTAAATCCTCACTATTCTTAACTAAAATAAATATTAATAAAATTCCAATAACTTTTATTAAGGTATTTCTTATAACTACTTTTTTAAAATTTTCAATTCCAATATATAGCCATGAAATATCAAATAATGCTGCTAATACTAAAAACGAGTGTGCAAAATATAAGCTACTCTTTATTCCAAGTGTCGCTATAAATAAGAGATAACTAATTAAACAAAATATGAATTGTAAAAAATAAATCTGCCAAAATGTTTTTTCTACCTTTTTTGAATCTAAATTTGATTGTGCAATACACTTACTCCCATACATAGTAATTCCAAGCATTCCGAATAATACAAAATATTGAGTGTTTGCATAAGTAAATGAATATTCCCCTATTCCTTCAACTCCAAGCACACGCGATAAATAAGGTGCTGTAATTAATGGTAAAATTAATGTTAAAATCTGATAACTAATATTATAAATAAAATTTTTTAGTAATTTAATTGCTCTCACCTCTATCATCTCTAAATAATAAAAAGGCTAGTTTTAACCAGCCTTTTTATTGTTTAAAATAATCAACATCAACAACAAAAGATACATTTCTTTAATTAAATCAGGCTCTATTTTAAGAAAGTGTTAACATTTATTAAAATTGACGTAAAAAATTCATATTGTATGTTAGACCTATCTGAATAAATCTGATAAGCTTAATCATTCTAAGTGTCAATATTTATCTAAAAAACAGCCTTAAATTAAATAATGCCTCAAAATGTTGTCAAATGTCTACTGCAGCTTTAGCTTAAATATTAATTCGAAACAATAAATTCTAAGGCTTGACTCTTTTCGGATTCATCAACACCTATAGTAATTATTTCTAAACTATGAATACCCTCTGAAAGAGAGGATATATCATAACTTAACTCATATCCTAAATCCATGTTAAGATATTCAGTATATAACTCTTCTATATCTGATCTTTTTACACGTGAAATTTCACCTTGGAATATTCCATCAATATAGAATTGAATTGTTTGAATTCCATGGTCATATGACCATGCTTTAATATTCAAAATATCTTTAATTGTTTATCTTTCAAGTGGTTGTTCTAACTCACCTAAATAAATACTCTCTATAGAAAGCTCCTCTTCTCCTTTATCTATAACATTATCATCTAAATAAACATTAGTTCCTAATGCTATATCTTCAGTTAACACTAAAACCGGATTTTGGACATTAATCAAACTTGTTTGAACAAACTTGCTTCCATCTTTTCCTATCGTTACTATCGATAACTCATGTTCACCATTGGTTAGCATTCCTGTATTGTAATACAATTCATAACCTGCTTGCTTCGTATCATACAATGGGAAGGCCTCTTCTACATCTTGACGATATAGACGATTCATATTACTTTGTTTAGCTCCATCAATATAGAGTTCTACTCGATCAATCTCTTTTCCATAAATTGACCATCCTTTAATATACAACACGCCACTTACTTCACTATTATTAGCTGGATAATCTATGTTTCCTTGATAAGGTGCTATATTTTGTACGGTAACTCTTATTGATTCTTTATATTGTGCCCCATCACTAGCCGTCGTAACAACAGTAAATTCGTGTTCACCATTAGCTAATGCCCATGTATTATAAGTTAATTTATAGCCAGCTTGCTTCGTATCATATAATGGGAACGCTTCTGTAATATCTTGGCGATATAGACGTGGTATATCTGCTTCCTTAATTCCGTCAATATACAGCTCTACCCTATCAATTTCTTTTCCATAAATTGACCATCCTTCAATCTCAACTTCGCCACTTACAATAGAATTAGAAACTGGGGCATCTATATTCCCATGATATGGATAAGGATTTAAGACATTAATCAAACTTGTTTGAACAAACTTGCTTCCATCTTTTCCTATCGTTACTATCGATAACTCATGTTCACCATTGGTTAGCATTCCTGTATTGTAATACAATTCATAACCTGCTTGCTTCGTATCATACAATGGGAAGGCCTCTTCTACATCTTGACGATATAGACGATTCATATTACTTTGTTTAGCTCCATCAATATAGAGTTCTACTCGATCAATCTCTTTTCCATAAATTGACCATCCTTTAATATACAACACGCCACTTACTTCACTATTATTAGCTGGATAATCTATGTTTCCTTGATAAGGTGCTATATTTTGTACGGTAACTCTTATTGATTCTTTATATTGTGCCCCATCACTAGCCGTCGTAACAACAGTAAATTCGTGTTCACCATTAGCTAATGCCCATGTATTATAAGTTAATTTATAGCCAGCTTGCTTCGTATCATATAATGGGAACGCTTCTGTAATATCTTGGCGATATAGACGTGGTATATCTGCTTCCTTAATTCCGTCAATATACAGCTCTACCCTATCAATTTCTTTTCCATAAATTGACCATCCTTCAATCTCAACTTCGCCACTTACAATAGAATTAGAAACTGGGGCATCTATATTCCCATGATATGGATAAGGATTTAAGACATTAATCAAACTTGTTTGAACAAACTTGCTTCCATCTTTTCCTATCGTTACTATCGATAACTCATGTTCACCATTGGTTAGCATTCCTGTATTGTAATACAATTCATAACCTGCTTGCTTCGTATCATACAATGGGAAGGCCTCTTCTACATCTTGACGATATAGACGATTCATATTACTTTGTTTAGCTCCATCAATATAGAGTTCTACTCGATCAATCTCTTTTCCATAAATTGACCATCCTTTAATATACAACACGCCACTTACTTCACTATTATTAGCTGGATAATCTATGTTTCCTTGATAAGGTGCTATATTTTGTACGGTAATTATTGTTGATTGTATATATTTTGTTCCGTCTTTGCCAACTGTTATAACTTTTATTTCATGTTCACCATTAGCTAATGACCACGTATTATAAGTCATTTCATAGCCAGCTTGTCTTGTATCGTATAATGGGAACGCTTCTGCAATATCTTGGCGATATAGACGTGGTATATCTGCTTCCTTAATTCCGTCAATATACAACTCTACCCTATCAATTTCTTTTCCATAGATTGACCAACCTTTAATTTGAATCTCTCCATTTACTATAGAATATTGTCCAGGAGAATCTATTTGTCCATAATATGGCGCACTCTGAAGAAATATAGAATCATTAGATGATATATAGCCTATAGACTGATTCCAATTATACTTAGCATTATATTGAGCTACTCCTTTATCATTTATCGGAGTATCACTTTGAATTTTATAATAATTATTCACGGTATCAAGAATAATCACCGGATAATTTCTTAATGTCAATTTAGATTTTTGATTATAGGTCTTATATAAAGTAGTTGCTGAACTCTTAGCAGAACTTTTTACATCAATAATTGAATTATCTGTCTTAATTCCAATTGTATAATAATTGTAGTCTTTTACTCCACTAGCTTGCTCAAAACGATAATACCATCCAGCTATTTTTTCTCCCCAAAAAGGATCAGATGCATATTTAACATTTAATCCACCACCTTTATTACCTACATGTGAGCCATAATATCGATAATCATCTATTGGGTCTGTATACCCCCAAGAAATATATCGATCCGCGTGGTAATAAATACCACTTTCAACATCAGGAAAACTTGTACCATTTCCATATGGATTATTATCAACTGCATTCATTCCAAATAAATTATTTTTATTAATACTTAAAGAACTTTTCCCCCAATTACTTTCATGAATACCCATAGCATACTGCAATGATCCGTTGATTCCATATAGTTCCTCAACAGCTTCAAAATATTGCCCTGTATTAACCAATTTTCCTGTTTTTCCTACATTAGAAACTGTAAAAGAATCTATCTCTGAAGCAGAATAATTTGTTTTAGATCTAAATGGAAGATATTGATAATAATTATAGTATGGATTCGTTTCATTAACTGCTCCAATTCCTGTAATTTGAATCTCTCTCCAATTATAATAAAAATAAACTCCATCATAACTATAGTATGGTACATTAAGATTCATCCATGATGGCGCAGGACCTACAATAACTTTTGAATAATTATTTGCTACTCTAACATTATTAGTTATGTAATGGTATAGTACACCATTGTCATTTATATAATATGATGGTGATTGGACTGTTCCCATTGCATAGGCGATAGATTTAACATTGTCATCCCAGTCATTATACTTATCTAAATAATCACTAGAGTAATCTAATGTATTAGTATTTTCAACCAATGAGCTCTTAGAATACAATTCTGCTTTATTAGATGCAGGAATATAATAAGCTACAGTTTGGATCTCATATTTGTATTTTTTTCCATCACCATCTAAATCTAACTCAAAGAAGTGCGATTTGTTTTTAGCTACTTTTCCATGATATCCTGATACATATACGTAATAATAATTTATATCTTCACCTAGATAGAGGGCGTCATCAACATAGCAGGAATTAATATATGTTTCATGACTCGAAAGACCATTAGCAATTGGATACAAATCATGGTTGGGTCTACATCTTAACTGATTCATTATCTCAGTTGTTGTCTTTCCTTCATAGTTTTGACCTTCTGGGACAACTTGCCAAAACTGAACTAATCCTGATCCTATTGCTCTACTTTGTGACTGTGAGATAGTAGCTTCTATTTCATTAAAATTAGTAAGATAGTTATCATTCGCCTTAACAAGAATTTCATGTTTACTTAATAACATTAATGTCAACATGAAAAATACTAAAAATTGGGATACTTTATTCCTCACCTACGTTCCTCCTAATATAGAATTCAATAAATATTCAATGATTTTAATTCTATTTATCCATGATTTTTATCTCTGTCTAAATGGTCCAAATAGATTATTTTTTCCATCCTTATAGCCTTGATATATCATACTAAATTTAGCTTTTTTCTCATTTTCATAAAGCATAATTTTAATAATCTCTTTTATTGCTGATATTTTATCTTCTCGAATAGATTTGGGTACAACGGTAGCATACCTATTCCAACAATATATTCTATTACGAGTCATATAGTATCGGCGTAAAGGAGAATGATTAGTGTATGTTATATTTTTAAAGAATAGCTTAGCTTGAGAAGAATCTCCTAGACGATGGTATAAAATAGCTGTATTTACTTCAACTATTTTATATCCATTCTCAATTAATCTAAAACAAAAATCTAAATCTACTAAATCAATAAATAACTTAGCTTCAAATAATCCTATAATCTCAAAAACCTTTGATTTAACTAAATTACCCGATGTAATACCTCTCTCAACATATTTTACATGCTGATCCTGTGTATCATTTTCCTCTTCATTAATTCCTTGCTCTAGATTAATAGGGATTAAGCTTACAACTTTCTCTTTCTCTAATACATCTAAAGAGTTATATCCCTTTAATAACTCATAAACCATATTTTCTTTTGGAATACTATCATGATCAAAAGTAATAACCCACTCATATTGGTTTTCTAATGCATAGGTTATACCTCTATTTAAAGCTTCCGCTATTCCAAGATTTTGTGATAGCCTTATTAACTCAATTTGATATTCATTAGCTAAGTTTGACAGAATACATAAAGTTTCCTCTTTTGATCCATTATCAACAATAACTAACTTACTAACTTGACTATAAATTGCACTGAATGTATCTAAGAACTCTTCTTTACAATTATATGTAACAATAACTCCACAAACTAATTTTGAATTATTCATCAACACTACTCCACTTTATTTTTTCGTAATTAAATCTTTTTTATATAGTCAGTTAACGCATTTTGCCATGTTGGCAATAAGTTAAAACCATTCTCTTTTAACTTGTCTTTACTCATTTGACTATTCATTGGACGCTTCGCTGCTGTTGGATATTGATCTGTTGTAATTGGATTTGTTTTCACTTCAATCCCACTTTGTTTGAAGATCTCATTCGCAAATTCACACCATGAGCAGAATCCTTCATTCGTCGCATGGTAAATACCGTATTTATTAGTTTCAATCATGTCGACTAATAATGGGGCTAAGTCTGCTGTGTACGTTGGTGATCCCACTTGATCGTTGATGATATTTAATTCATCACGTTCTAATCCTAAACGACGCATCGTTTTGATGAAGTTATTTCCATTCACACCGAAGACCCATGAAATACGGACGATATAGTATTTTTCAAGTAACTCTTGAACGTATTGTTCTCCTTTTAGTTTACTTGCTCCGTAAACATTGATTGGATTTGGAATATCCGTTTCTACATATTCCCCCTCTTTAGTTCCATCGAAGACATAATCCGTACTAATATAAATCATTTTAACATCTAACTCTTTTGCACACTCAGCGATGACTTTAACAGCCTCTGCATTGATTTGATAACAAATCTCTGACTCTTCTTCTGCTTTATCAACGGCTGTGTAAGCCGCACAATGAATGATGGCGTCTGGTTTTAAGTTCATAATGAAGATACGAATCGCTTCATTATCCATTAAGTCCATCTCTTCACGGTCCACTCCAATCGGTTGATGACCGCGTTTTTCTAATTCTTTAACAACGTCGTATCCTAATTGACCTTTAACTCCTGTTACTAATACTTTCATTATTTATCACCATATTGTTTTTCAAAATAGTTTTGATATTCACCTGAGATAATATTTTCCCACCATTGTTTATTATCTAAATACCACTCAATCGTTTGTTGAATTCCTGTATCGAAGTTATACGTTGGTTTCCATCCTAATTCATTTTCTAATTTTTGTGGGTCAATCGCATAACGTAAATCGTGCCCTGGACGATCTTTCACGTAAGTAATTAATACTTCTGGTTTATTTAAGGCTTTTAAAATCGTTTTAACGACCTCTAAGTTAGTACGTTCGTTGTGTCCACCGACGTTATAAACTTCTCCCACTTTACCCTTGTGTAAAATTAAGTCAATCGCTGCACAGTGATCATACACGTGTAACCAATCACGAACGTTCTCTCCATTTCCGTAAACCGGTAATTGCTCATCATTTAACGCACGTGAAATCATTAATGGAATTAATTTTTCAGGAAAATGATAAGGACCGTAGTTATTTGAACAACGAGAAATTGTAATTGGTAATCCAAACGTACGGTGGTAAGCAAACACTAATAAATCAGCTGATGCTTTTGATGCTGAGTATGGGCTTGATGTGTGTAATGGTGTTTCTTCTGTAAAGAATAAATCAGGACGATCTAATGGTAAATCTCCATATACTTCGTCTGTTGACACTTGATGATAACGTTCTACGCCATAAGTACGTGATGCATCCATTAATACTTGTGTTCCTAAAACGTTTGTTTTAATGAAAATTTCTGGATCTGTCACTGAACGGTCTACATGAGACTCGGCCGCGAAGTTAACGACGATATCGAATTTTTCTTTTTCAAATAAGTCAAAGATAAATTCACGATCCGCAATATCGCCTTTCACAAATTTATAGTTAGGCTTTCCTTCAACTGGTTGACACGTCTCTAAGTTTCCAGCATAGGTTAAAGCATCTAAGTTCACAATCATGTAGTTTGGATACTTATCCACCATATAATGAACAAAGTTCCCTCCAATAAATCCTGCTCCACCTGTTACTAAAATCTTTTTCTCCATCATTACTTCTTCTCTCCTTCATAAATAAATGGTAAGTCTATTAATTCTTTTAATGTTTTTTGTTTCTGATCTTTTTCTGATAATAAAATCTCTCCTAGATCTTCTAACGGCCAATCAATTCCAACTTCTTCGTCATTCCAAAGTAAACCACTATCATATTCAGGTGCATAGAAGTCAGTACATTTGTAATTAAACACAGCTTCGTCCGAAGTTACCACAAATCCATGAGCAAATCCCTCTGGTACATAGAATTGTCGTTTATTCTCAGCACTTAAATAAACCCCTTCCCATTGTCCATAAGTCGGTGATCCTTTGCGTAAGTCAACTGCGACATCCCAAACTTCACCTTGAGTGACACGCACAAGTTTTCCTTGTGTATGTTGTGTTTGGAAGTGGAGACCACGTAAAACTCCTTTACGAGATTTTGACTCATTATCTTGAACGAAGTTCATCGTTAACCCAGCGTCAGCAAAATCTTTTTGACTGTAGCTTTCCATAAAATAGCCACGGTCATCACCGAATACTTTTGGTTCAATAATATATAAATCTGGAATTTTCGTTTGAATGAAATTAAAGTTTCCCATTATGCCACCTCATCTGCGATTTTAACTAAATATTGACCATATTCTGTTTTTAATAATGGCTTCGCTAACTCTAGCAATTGTTCTTTCGAAATATAACCTTGACGATAAGCAATTTCTTCTAAACATGAAACAAATAGACCTTGACGAGTTTGAACCGCTTCGACATAGTTAGACGCTTCTAATAATCCACGATGAGTTCCAGTATCCAACCAAGCCATTCCACGTCCGAATAATTCAACTTTTAATTTTCCACGACGTAAGTATTCATTATTAATATCTGTGATTTCTAACTCACCACGTGGAGACGGCTGAATATTTTTTGCGATTTCAACCACCTCATTATCGTAGAAATATAATCCTGGAACTGCATAATTTGACTTAGGTTGAGCTGGTTTTTCTTCAATAGATAATACATTAAAGTCTTGATCAAATTCAACCACTCCAAACGCACTTGGATCACTAACATGGTATCCAAAAATCGTTGACTCTTCACGGTTAACTGCCTTTTGAAGACGCTCAGTAAATCCATACCCATGGAAAATATTATCTCCTAAAACCAAAGCTACCTTATCATTACCAATGAATTCTTCTCCGATAATGAAAGCTTCCGCTAACCCGTTTGGTTGTTCCTGAACTTTATATTCAATCGTTAATCCTAAATGAGATCCATCTCCTAATAATTCTTGGAATAACGTAATGTCACGCGGAGTTGAGATAACTAAAATATCTTTAATTCCTGCTAACATTAATACCGATAATGGATAATAAATCATCGGCTTATCATAAATTGGTAACGCTTGTTTCGATACTGATTTTGTAATCGGATATAAACGTGTACCTGATCCTCCAGCTAAAATAATACCTTTCATAATTCTCTCTCCTTTTGTTAATTATAAGATTTAAACCCTTTAAGTCGTGACTTAATATAGGCTTTTCTAATCTCCTGCTCTTCTTTATTATTTTTTAATACTGCTAATGAATATTTTAAAGAATGATAAAGTATAATAGAATAGAATAACTTCAACATATATACATCCTTATTTTTTTTACATAAGGCACCAAATCCTAAGCCATAGGATTCAATTTTAGCCAATGGCAATTTCCTGACTGATGATGGATGAAATAATTTAATACTTGGGTGATAGATAACCTTTTTTCCTTCTTTAAGTTCATTATAGATAGTATCTGCATCCTCATTACTTCCGTAGTAAGTACCAACTCCCATATTTTCATCGAATAATTTTGTCTTTGAAGTAATCTTCTTAAATATGGTAATTGATGATATCTTAGTGTAGAAGTTACTTCTTTTAATCTCTATACTTTTTTCTGGCCACTTACGAATACAATCTTTATTAGCTTCATCTAATATTTTTCCCATTAATATATCTGCATTTGTACTCTGAAACAGTTCATTAACAGTTTCTAAAGTATTCACGAAATACTTGCAATCATCATCAGGAAAGGCAATAATATCCCCTTTAGCTTTTTTTATTCCAATATTTCTATTTAAGGATAACCCTTTAACATCTGACCTAATATGCTGAATATCCAATTCATTTTTAAATTCATCAACAATATCGTTTAAAACAATAGAATCATTTTGATCAACAATAATTAATTCAACCTTTGATAAATCATAATTAGACTTTAATAAACTCAAGATAAATTCTCTAATCTCATCTTTTCTACCATAAGTAGCCATAATAAGTGAGAATGTATACATATTTCTTTTCAAGACTAGCTTCCTCCTACCTGTAAATGTTGATGGATAACCTTGACTCTTTCAGCAAAACTATTATTCATTGTAATAAATTGATTATCTTTTTGTTTCGAAATTCTTAATTCCTCTTCTTTAATATATTTTCTAATCAGCTGATTGAGCTCTTCTATAGAACTAAAGTATTCAACATATTCTCCATATTTTTCAACTATAAACTGGTTATTATCAACTAGTTGAAATGCCCCATTTGCTGCAATTTCAAAAAAGCGTGGATTACATCCTTTATTTGATTGAGAATGATGCATATTTAAGCAAATTTTACTACGAGCATACAACTGATTTACCTCTCGTGGAATAACATTACGATTTTTAAAATACTTCTTATATTTCGAAAAGAAATATTTTAAATATGTATTAGGTTGTTTGATATTTGTATACTTTCCATAAATTTCAATATTCAGGCTAGGAAATTGATTAATTATATTTTCTAATAATTCAATTCGTTTTGGATATAAGCTACCTATAAATAGGATATCAATATCTTTTTCTATTTTATTAATTGGATGATAAACTTCATCATCGTAAGCTAATGGTAGAAATGTACTTTTAACGCCCATTTCTACTAAGCGTATCACATCGTTTTCTTCAAACATATACTTCAAATCATAATATTTAATATTATCTATGATCTTGTCATATCTGAAAAGTGAATCCATCATCCATAGAATTTTGGGAACTTTAATTTCCTCTAATGTTTTGTTTGAAATTTTTTCTGGCTTAATAAATAGCACATAGTTGGGAAGATATTGTTCAACCTCAATTAGAATCTTATAATTTATTCTATCATCATATTTTCTTTTGAAATAATTTACACCTATCTTACCTAATAAACTACATATAATTTTATTCTTTAGGCCATGATATCCATCAAAATAAGAATAGACTTTTGTTTCATAACCTAATTTTTCAAATCCTCTTTTTACGCTGTCATTATATCCAAAAAAATCTGGTCCTACTATTAATACTTTCTTCATTTTTATTCTCCCCATTATTTCTTTAATATAATTAATCTTTTCTTAAGAGACTTCCGCCTTATTATTTATCTGAGAAATTAAATAAGCACATAAAATATATAAAACAATATCATTATCATATCCTAAGTACTGTAGCATAAAGGAAAATAATAAAGGCACTACTATAATAAAAATGAAATTAATATTAATTCTAAATTGATTTGTCCAATATAATGTTCCCCCTAAGAAACCAGTATATAAAATTAAACCAATTAATCCAAAATCTAACCATGTATTTAAAAAGACATTATGCATATTGCTTTCACCTATATAATAAGGTGAATAAGCTTCTAAGAACGCTCTTGCAGAGAGTAATCCATTTCCTGTTAAAAAGTGTGTATTTGTAATATTTTCAAAAAATGTTTGCCAATAAATTAATCGAACATAGCCACCATCTGTTACATCTAATTTTATATTTAAAATTTTATCAACAAATATATATCCAATTCCTAATAAGATGACTCCACCAATTGTATAAAAAACAATTTTAATTTTTTTTGTTATTACTCTATTAACTCTCTCGAACACAAAATATACTAATGCTAGTATATACACTACTTGAGCAGTACGGCTTAATAAAAATAACATATTAAAGATAGAAATAAACACTAAAATATAATTACTTTTTCCGACTTTTTCATGGTAACTTAAATCATATAGATAAAGGATCTGAAACAGAGCTAATTTTACTGCCCAAATATTCTTATTACTAATTCCAATGATATGTGAATACTCTGATATAACATAACGAGTTATCGAATTCTCAAACCCTCCATTAAATAGGACCTCATAAAACAAATTATTTGGAATGTATATCCACAATAACTGAATAAAATTTAATATAATAATATATCTAATTGATTTAACAACTATCCTTCTTAAACTCCCATTATTTCTTTTTTGAATAACTAAGCTAAAAATTAATAAAAATACTAAGTTTAAAATAAGTTTAATTAAAATACTAGGATAAGCTGTAAAACGTATTAATGTAATAACAACTGCCCATAGTAGAAAACTAGCTAAAAGCCATTGATTGAGTTTTACCTCTTTTAGACTTTTTCTAAATCCATCCTTATACAACGAATAAATTCCAACTATAATTACACTTGTAAAAAAAATAGGATAAATAGGAATGTTAAGAAAAATACTAAATAATGAAAATATAAATAGAACATCAATTATTTGTAATTTACCTTTAAATCTAATAAATGCTTCACGGAAAATATCTATGTTCACAACTTTTTCTCCTTTTGTTTTTTACAATTATAAAATGCTAACTTATAACTGATTAGCTTTATTGGACACTCCACGAAAAGAAATCTTATTAAATCAAAATATCTTTTCTCTTTTAATAAAGCATTTATCATAAACTTAATTAATTTAACCCCTTCTCCATTTGTACTATAAACACTTAATAAGTCTTGATGTTCCGCTTCAAAAATTCCAATTTGAGTGTATCTATCCCAGGTCTCTCTTAGATTAAAGTTATGGCTATGTAGTACTTTACTACTACAGTTATATAAGACTGTTTTTCCTGACTCGATTACATTACACACATATACAACATCTTCATTTGTTTTAACTTCATAGTTGTAACCGTTTAATTTAATATACTCACTTCTTACTGTTGCTGAAGACGAGTCAGAATAATAAATATTTTTACGCCCCCATTTTACGATTGTTTCCTTATTACATAGACGATTATAATTAGGATAATTATATATACGCGTTAATCGTTCAATAGAGGTCGCATTATTATAAGGAATTTGACGAGAGTATGTTGCCACAACTTCCCCCTTAAGACCATCAATTAGACTCTCTAACCAATAATCATTCGCAGGTAGAATATCTTGCGTAATAAAGACTAAATAATCTCCTTTAGATTTTAAAGCTGCTTCATGACGAGTTAAACCATGATTAAAATTTTTCACTTCATATACAACATCAAACAAATCTTTTGCTACTTCATAGCTATTATCCCTCGAAGGACTAACTGGAGCAATAATCTCTATATCTCCTTCAAATTTTTGAGATCGTATTTTACTATTTAAATTTTCCAAATAAGATTCACCATTATAAATTGGTAAAATAATACTAACCTTTTTCATCAACAAATTCACCTGTCTCTTTTAATCTAATAAGAGCCTTTACCTTTGATTACACTAACAAATGTTGCCAAAATAATCTTAATATCTAATAAAATACTTCTATTTTCGACATAATAAGTATCTAGAGCTACACGTTCTTCATATGAAGTATCACTTCGTCCATGCACTTGCCACATTCCAGTTAATCCTGGAGTAACCATTAAATATAGATCTACTTTATCTCCATATTTCTCTAACTCTGCTTCAACTACTGGACGTGGTCCGACAATACTCATTTCTCCTTTTAATACATTTAAAAACTGCGGGATTTCATCTAAGCTTGTTTTTCTAATAAACTTTCCTATTTTTGTAATTCGCGGATCGTCTTTTAATTTATATGTTTCTGCGTATTCCTTTTTTTGTTCTGGCGTAAACGATTTAATCATTTCACCAGCGTTCTGATACATAGACCGAAACTTATATACTGGTATCAACTCTCCGTTCTTTCCAACTCTTTTATGTGCAAAAATAATGGGTCCTTTTGGATCTTCCATTTTAATTAATAGTGCCACTACTAAAAATATTGGTGAAAATAATACTAGTCCAATTAAGCTCCCAACTATATCCATAACTCTTTTTGTAATAAAATATCTTTTCATTACATCAATATTTTTTTTTATACTTATAATTTTCATACTTCATACCTCTTTATTTTTAATTTTCGAAAATAATGCTACTATATAGACCATCACGCTCTAGAGGCACCACCATAAACGAAAATAAACGCCTTCTTGAATGTTAGATTCTAATTTTACCATAATCGATTAAAAACACAGACAAGATACGCCATTCATTTTGTATGCCCTTATTCCTCATTTTAAAGACCTACATCAAGGAGGCCTTTTCAAAACTGCCTTCACAGAGGGAGTTTGGATTTATTTTCATAGTAGAAACAGCTAGACAATCTACATTTTTCGCATAACATTCTAATGACTTCAAGTGGTCTCTGATTAATATACTCAATGAAGCCTTGAACAGATTTTTGATCTCAGCGACACTTTTGTAAAATACGTTATGAATGACAGATTTTTCAGCCACTCCCATAATCGCTCGATTAGATGTAATCCAGGACTATAAGGTGGTAAAAAGACAACCTTTAATCTACTTTTATGCTCTTCTAAAAAAGTTGGATGAGTTTAGCGTGATGAATTCTTGTATGCTCTAAAACCATAACAATCTTGTATGCTCTAAAACCATAACAATTTTTCCCATTCGATATTATTTCAGTACATTTTTGAGGATTTCTGAAAAGATATCTGCTGTATAACGTTCTTCCTCCTGGACATAAACATGTCCTGTTTCGTCGTTTAACACACCGATTACCTTAACACTCTGATGTTTCCCGTAGGTTGGAATCATCCTTTGTTTTCCCTTTAAAAACCAGTGACTAACTAACGAGGCAGTCTCTAATTGAAATTTCATCTTAAAAAATAAGATGATCAATCTCCCCAGGAATTATTTTTTTAGTTTCTCAAAGGTCTGAATAAAGTCTTATTTCTTTTCTTGGCTAGCCTTAGCTAGTGAATACGTCAGACGTGTATAGCTAAAACCTAGACTTATCAGCATATCATGCATTCCAGCTTTAGAGAATGAAACACCAAATATTTGTTTCACCGAGATGCATAATAGCTTACAATCCCAAGTCATGTACGGTTCAATTCCAACATCATCTGGCGTTTTATGGATGATGGTATGGATTAACTCAGCTTCTTGCTCAGGTGAAAGTTTCTTCGGGCAGCCTGATTTTGGGCGTGGTTTTAATCCCTCAAGTCCATATTTTTTATAATTTCTAACATGTGTTCAGATGGTCTGAGCAGTAAAGGGAACTATCCTAGCGATTTCTACATTTTTATATCCTTGTAAGTGTAAACAGATGACTTGATAACGAGTATAAAGTTGTTTCGATGATGTTTCACGCATCGCTGTTTCAATTAATTTTAATTCTGTCTGATTCATAGTTGCCCCAATTTCTATCCTAAAATGTATGTTTAATATCTACTATTTTAACATACATTTTAACGAATTTTGACCACAAGTATTTGAATTAAAAAACTATGAATTACATTTCTGTTTATATATATCCACTTAACTTTCCATTATATTTTAAAACCAATTAATAAATATACTGTTGTAATTTATCGCTTAATGAAATTACATAATCAGAAGGCTCATATATTTGTTCTTGATAAGTTGATTCATGGAATAAGCGAACATTTTCTAACAATGTATTTGGTACAAAGTAATAAATTCCATTTATATTCATTCCAACCCCTTCATCACGTGTTGGAAGTTGAAATTGTTCCATTTTTGGTATACCTTTTGTTGCAACTTTGGTTACTAAATCAATAATTTCTCCCTTAGATAAATTAGTCTTTACAGTTGAAATTAAATCATTTACTAGCGTCAACATTTTAGATAATGATATTGTTTTCATTCCTTCAAGCGCAACTTCCATCACTTCTCGTTGACGTTGCATACGTTCAAAGTCTCCATCTCCTACATGTCGAATTCTCATATATGCAACAGCTTGTCTACCATTTAATCGTTGATATCCTGAATTAGTTAGCTTATCAACTAGATGTCCATCTGGTGAATTAGTATTTAACTCATTCATATAATCATTGACATATTCCATCTCTTTACTACTCACATCAATCATTACCCCACCAAGAGCATCTATAATTGCTTCTACTGCCCAAAAATCTACAGTTACGTAATCTTCTATATTTAAATCAAATGTTTTATTAATTGTTTGAATGGCTAATTCTGCTCCACCAAAAGCATAAGCATGATTTAACTTATCAAAACCACGATCCCCAATTTCAACATAAGTATCACGCACGAGTGACGTAACCGTTACATTATTTTCTTTCTGATTATACGATAATACCATCATTACATCTGAGCGGCAACCACTGTAATCATCTGTGCGGCAATCTACTCCAAATAAAGCAATATTTTTAACATCGCTGTTCTCTAAGTTTGTGTTAACATTTAAATCGAAATCTTTATCAAACTCATCTTCACTAACAGTTACTTTATCTAAAATTAAATTCATATAGACAGCCCCTACTGCCACAGGAACAATTAATAAAGCTAAGACAATAGTTAAGATAATTTTCCACTTTTTCATCTCATTTTCTCCTTTATTTTCATTTATTATTAATCTTACACTATTTTAACCATAAATTCTACATTATTCTAAGTTATAACTATTAATATTTCTATATCAATTCATACATCTTGGTGCTAGTATAGTTTTATGGACACACTTAAGTTAAGTCGTTACAATAGACTTAATAAACGGATGTGCCTGTATGAAAAAATATAATGCTGAATTTAAATCTATGGTTGTCGAAATTTATAAAAATGGACGCTCAGTCAAAGAACTTAGTCGTGAATATGGTGTATCAGAAGTCACTATCTATAAATGGATTAAACAAATTTCTCCTATTGCTTCAATAGATGATACTGACATTACACTTGAAGAGATTAAACGCATGAAACAAGAGATGTTACGTCTACAAGAGGAAAATGAAATCTTAAAAAAGGGCTATGACCACTTTCCCTAGCAGTTGAGGAATAGATTGCCGTTGGCAATCGCCAGGTGACCCATTCGCGAGAAAGTAAGTCAATCTGAGTTATGTGAGTTTATCGATCGACATCGTTCAGAACATAATATTAAACAGCTCTGTAATGTGTTGAATATTCCAAGAAGCACTTATTATCAATCAAGCATCAAACTGAATCTAAGTGGAAACGTGAAAATCAACAACTGCTTGAACGAATTAAGAAGATTTATTTTGAAAGTAGCCGTCGATATGGTGCTATTAAGGTACACCGTCAATTGATTAGAGAAGGATTCTCTGTTAGCTTGAAACGTGTTCAGCGATTAATGAAATCAGGCGGTTTAACTTCGATTATTCAAAAGAAATATACCCCCTATAAACAATCTAAGGAACTTGTTTTAGAACGTGATAACATTCTAGAACAGGATTTTTCGACGACTTCAATTAATCAAAAATGGGTATCAGATATTACTTATATTTATGTTCAAAAAGAAGGTTGATGCTACTTAGCTTCAGTGATGGATTTACATTCAAAGAAAATTATTGGTTATCATTTTTCAAAACAAATGACAACGGAAATCATTGTTCAAGCTTTAAGAAATGCTTATACTTTTCAAAGACCTAAAGATAAAGTTATTCTCCATACTGACTTAGGTTCACAGTATACAAGCCGAGAATTTAAACACTTAACGTCAGAACTTAATATCGTTCAATCTTTTAGTCGTAAGGGATGTCCTTATGATAATGCTTGCATTGAATCATTTCATGCCACACTAAAGAAAGAAGAAGTGTATCAATCTACTTATGTTACCTTTGAACAGGCTAGAATGGCTCTATTTCAGTACATAGAGGGCTGGTATAATAGAAAACGAATACATGGCTCAATTAATTATTTAACACCTGAAGAATGTGAGCAACTTGCGCGACAAGCTGCTTAAAACTTAACTTTTTTGTGTCCAAAATATTGACTCAGATCCATCTATCACTCTCTCTTTTTAAGGGCTAAATACAATGCAGTTTCAAAGACTGTATCAATATCCTCATGATTTCTGCTTCTATCTATAACATAAAAAAGATGACTCCTGTAGGTATACAGAAATCATCCTTTAGATACATCTTAAGTCATATTTTTTATATTTTTGACATAGTTCCTAGACTACATTCATTATACTGTTTCTTATTTCTTAACTTCATCAACTGACACTCGAACGCCTTGTCCAATTTCTTGATCAAGTCCGCTATGTTGTTTGATTTCTATGGTTTGACAGTTTGTTTTGTTAGTCACGACTTGTAGATGAGTAGATGAAACAAAAGTTGTACTTAGCGCTTCACCGTCAAGATACACTCGACTTTCTGATGAAAAGCTTTCTCCATAGATATGAAGAATGTCTCCTTCTTGTTCAATGCTTTCTATTTGAAGTTGACCAAGTCCGAAGAAAAGGTCCGAGCTTGTTGGAAGCAGTTTTCCTTCATAAAAACGTCCTTCTCCATATAATAAATCTTTTTGTACTAAGTCTAACGTCTCCTGATAATTATCTGACGCGTGATATAAATCATGAATTTTGTGCATAGCCCCTTCTTCAATCCCTAATAAATTTAACACGTAAGCACCTAGTTGATAAGAGGTCATGTCTTGATATGGTAGGGCTTCTTTTAATGTTGCGTTACTATAAATTAAGTATGGCGTTTGATATAAGTCTGAAGAATAGGTGTTTTGATTTGTGACCACTGATAAATTCGGTAAGTGGTCTGAGAAGAACACAAGTAAGGTCGGTTCTTCAGATTGATTAATATACTCAACTAGTCTTGCGATTTGTTGATCTAGGTTATACATGCGATTGACGTAATCCTGAAGCGGTAAGCGATCAGCTTCATCTAACGTCCCGCTAACTGTAACTTTTGAATCCTCACCATCTGTTAGACTATAAGGTTGATGGGTTCCCGCTGTGACAGCATAAACAAAGTCTGGTTGTTCACTTTGTTCTAATGTTTTAATGACATAATCGAATAATAAGCCATCATCGGTTTGATCAATTTGATGAATCCCATGATTTCCAGCCATATATTCAAGTGGAACATAGACATCAAACCCTAAATTACGAATCGCTAAATGACGATTATAAAAGTTTCCTTCATAATTATGTAAGAACGTCGTTTGATAACCAAGTGAGTTAAAAATAGTGGCTAGCGACTGAACGGGTGTGGTACAAAGAAGCGCATCATATGGAATTTCTCCAGGTTTTAAAGCCGACATTGAAATAGACGTTAACACTTCAAACTCTGTCATCACTGTCCCTGCACCAAACGTCGGAACCGTGAGATATCCATGAGGTGAAATCTCTGTTAACGCACGAAACGTTGCGATTGGGTCCTCACTGTATAAAGCTCCTTCAATTAATAAAGGATCCATAAATGACTCTAACTGAACAACAATTAAATTGTATGGCGTCTCTTCATCACTAGACACACGAGAAGTTGATTCATGAATGGAAAGTGAATCTAAAAGCTCAGTCACCTCTTCTGAATCATAAGCGATCTCCTCAGATGTTAAATAAGGATAGATTGAATTTAAAATAGAGTAAGCAAAGCCGTATGTTTCATAGCTTTTCGTGTCATTTGACTTCATTGGCTCCATCCAGTTATTTTTTTCAACAATAGATAAGCCTAAAACGGAACATGAACAAATAACGCCAAAGATGACGTAATCTATTCTTTTGACGACTGATTTAACTTTAAATAAAAATCCTAGGATGAGAAATAAAATGACTACAACGACACAAAATCCAGTGATCATCGTCGGTGTAAAATATAAATTGATTAATTTAGTCGCTTCCTTAATCAAGAAAACATCCGAAAACATCAGAGGTGTTCCACGAAAATGTGTCACAATGGCATTAGCAAGTGATAAAAATCCCCATAAAAAAGTGATCAGCGACACCATAAATACTTTTCGTTTCGT
Organism: Turicibacter sp. TJ11; assembly: GCF_021497505.1. Classification (NCBI taxonomy): domain Bacteria; kingdom Bacillati; phylum Bacillota; class Erysipelotrichia; order Erysipelotrichales; family Turicibacteraceae; genus Turicibacter; species Turicibacter sp. TJ11. The sequence continues at coordinate 1,614,272 of NZ_CP069349.1, forward strand.
CACTAAAATAACACTTAAACTCGTTAAAACAATGAAAAAATTGACGATAAAATAAAAGGTACTTTCATGTATATATTGAAAAACACTTGTTATTGATTTTAGTTGAATCCACTGCATGATAAAGGTTAAGAAAAAGGAATAGATGACCCAAACACTATAATACCAATTTGTTCTTAAAGACTTCATGATTTTTTGCTTTAGCACCTGGCTTCCCTCCCTATAAAAAACAAAACTATTTTTCACCAAACAATAGCTATTATTTGTGTGGTGTTATACTGATTCTATTACAAAAATCAAGCTGAAACAATCAGAAATAACTGGCACACTAACCTTTCATTTCTTACTTTATTCGATAGTCACTAAAGATAGACCTATTATAAAAAACTGACTTAAAATAAACTAAAAAATCAATCTAATCTGTAAGTTCAGATCAAATGTATTGAGATCAAAACTTTAACAGCTTAAGATAAACTCTCTTAGAACTAGTCCATCTACTACTTTTATATAAATTAAACATTCAATTCGTTTGTTTGTTATTTATCAGTAGAAGTCATATTTTATAAAAAATTGTCAATCAAACGACGAATAAAAAACAAAAAAGTAACACTAAGTGAATACTCAGCATTACTTTTTTAATTATTTCATCAATCATTAAGTTTTAGATTTTTTGAGCATAACTTAAGCTAATCCAACCGGCTCCGCTTTTTAGTTTTCCCCATCCGTTACTTTCGGCGACAATGGTATAAAATTCTCCAGCTTTAACGGTTGTGACGATAGAATGATTGGTTCCTGCACCTGAACGAACATTTAAAACGGAACACTTCACAATTTCAACAATATACCCAGGTGAAGTCGTTTCTGAACTTGATGATGTGGTTGTTTTTTCAACGTAAGCAGTTCCCATTGAAATCCAACCGGCTCCTGATTTTAAACGTCCGAGTCCATTTGATGTTTCAACTATCGTAAAGACCTCTCCTTTTTTAACCGTACCAACAACGTCACTACTAAATGAAGCGGACTTTCGAATATTTAACGTGTCACAGATGATTTTTACCGTAAATTTAGATTCTGTTACAGTTGGTGATGAAGTTGAACTACTTGATGAAACACTCGTTGTTCCACTTGATAAACTAGCACTACATTCTCCTTTTTTAATGGCTGTTAAGACCGTTTGCACACGTGCTTTCACACTTTCCCAACGTCCTTCATCCCGAATACGATGAGGACAATTTCTTGCTGCAAAATCGGCATGTTGTTTTAAATCATTAATCGATAACCCATATTGATGAAGTAATCGTGCCATGACATAAACAGCATTTTCTTCAGCCGCTGTATATTTTGGTCCACCTGATTTCGAGTAACAAATTTCAACCGCAATTCCGTGACGATTTCCTTCTCCGTTTGCTCCATCTCCTGAATGCCAAGCATTTCGATCGAATGGAACGCCTTGAATGGCTTGAATATCATCAACCGCTAGATGATAAGAGACTTGATTGTTATTGTTCACCATGTAACTAATTTCATTTTCTGCTGAGGCATCATTTGCTGTATTATGACAAACGACGTATTTTGGTGTCATCGAATTTGGACATTTAATTGAATATTTACTAGTAGAGACGAAGCTTTGTTTAAAAACATAACTCATTTAATAATCCTCCTTTTTATATAAGTACCGCTCAGTTTCACATCATAAAAAAACTTTTAGTTAGATGGTCGATCTTTTATGAAAGGACGATCAAGTTTTTCATGGATTGTGATCCATATAGCATTTATTGTTATGAATCAATGATTTAATTAAGATAGTGTAAAGCCTGAATGCTTCATAAACTAGCCGAACGGTATCTCACTATAATATATTCTCGTTTAACGATTTAGCATGGTGATTTGACTGACTTTACGACTCATGTTCAACAATTAACTGAATAATCATTCCAATTAAAAGCATCGTTGTGGTGGTAATACCCGTGATTAGATATTTTTCTTGAAGCGGGATGACTCGTTTAGGTTTTTTTGGTTTTTTCTTTTTGGTTGGTTTTAATTCAATCTCTAGTTCATTGTCCTGTTCATCTTGCTTTATTTTTTTGTTATGAAAATAAGTGGCTAATTCCATGGCTAAGTGATATCTCTTACGCGAAAAATTCCGTTTTAAATCAGCTAATAAATCAGGATATCTCTCTTCGTCCCAGTGATCTGGTTTATAATCTAAAATTTCATCGTTATGTTTTTGAAAGATCAGCGAATCCTTTAAACCTAAATGATAACAGTCATTTAAAAAATCTTTATCGTCTGCATATAAGCTTAAATTTTCAAATAGTAACTCCCGCCCCTTCATCAGATTACGTTTTTTCAAATAAAGTGATAGCGTGTCAAATCGCGCTTCTTTTTCCTCAGATGTCATCTCATATTCCCCCTTTTTGCAAATAGCTCCTTATCACATTATATTCAGCAAAATATCGACAATATGACATCATTTAGCGATTCCTATCCTAAATGATTAAAAAATTCTCGTTTATTTTCTATCCACATAAAAAAAGAGGAAATCAAACGATTTCCTCTTTTTTGTTGATGAACGGTTTTCACGCCTGCCTATCACGCTACTCATAGTATATGCGCGTCCATCTTTTATCATTCCTATTTTTAGAGCGTGAGCCTTTATTCTTTATTCGATTTGATGACACGATAAGTTTGAATGATTAAGGTTGGAATAAAGGCTAATAGATAAATGAATCCTAATTGATGGGTCGTTATATCAGTTACCATAAATAACTGATTTAATTGTGGAAGCAATAAAATGGCATTTAATAAAATAAATCCAATCAAAAAGGCCCCAATACTATAACGATTTGAGAATAAACCAATTTCAAAAATCGATTGATGGCTACGACAGTTAAATCCATGAAATAGTCGTGATAAACATAATGTCGCAAAGGCTAATGTTGCTGCTAATCCGTGACTTTGTTCAAGTCCAACAAAGTAAGCAATCATCGTAACGATTGCGATTAAGACCCCTTCTGATCCGATTCGTTTTAACGTTTCAAGATCCAAAATTGATTCATGAGCATCACGAGGTTTTTCATTTAATAAGTTTCGAGTTGATTTTTCCATACCAATTGCAATTGCTGGTAAACTATCCGTTACTAAGTTAATGAATAATAAATGAACCGAATAAAACGGAACCGGTAGCATGAAGATTGAAGCAAATAAAACGCATAAAATACCTGAGAAGTTTCCTGATAATAAATACGTAATGGTATTTTTTATGTTTGAATAAACATTACGTCCTGTCATAACGGCTTTGACAATCGTTGAGAAGTTATCATCTGTTAAAATCATTGAGGCCGCATCTTTTGAAACTTCCGTTCCTGTAATCCCCATTGCAATTCCAATATCCGAACTTTTTAACGCAGGAGCATCGTTAACACCATCACCGGTCATCGCCACAATGTGACCTAAGTCTTGCCATGCCTTAACAATACGAATTTTATGAGCAGGTGCGACACGTGCGTAAACAGAGATATATGGTAATTTTTCTTTTAGTGCTTCATCTGATAATTCATCAAGTTCATTTCCATCAAGTGCTAAATCGCCTTCCTCAAAAATTCCAATTTGAGCTGCAATGCTTTTAGCTGTGACTTTATGATCACCTGTAATCATGATCGGTTTAATCCCTGCCTGTTTACAATCTGATACCGCCTGTGCACTTTCAACGCGTGGGGGGTCCATTAAAGAAACAAGTCCTAATAACACTAAATCTGATTCATCACTCAACTCTAACTGTTGTTTATTTAATTTTTTGTAAGCAAATCCGAGAACACGCAATCCCTGATTAGCAAACTCATCATTCATTTTTTGATAATTTTCATGATCCTCCGCTGACATCGAACGAATTCCTTGTGTCGTAAACACATGTTCACAACGATTAACTAATTCATCTGGTGCTCCTTTAACTAACATAATTAATTCATCATCAATGAGTTGAAGCGTACTCATTAATTTTCGGTCTGAATCAAATGGTAGTTCAGCTAGTCGCTCATACATTTGACGCAGTTCTAGTTCATCTAAGCCATAAGTTTCTAATAAATCAATTAAAGCAAGCTCCGTTGGGTCCCCAATTCGTTGAGCTTGAGTCGTGGTTGAATCGTTACATAACGCACAAGCAAGCATCAGTAATCGATCTGGATCTTGCTCTTTATTTAATTGACATTTATCCACGAGCTGGTCATTTAAGTAAAGACTTTGAGCGACCATTTTATTTTGAGTTAACGTTCCCGTTTTGTCTGAGCAAATGATTGAAACAGAGCCTAAACTCTCGACACTATTAATGTTTTTAATGATAGCATTTTCTTTTGCCATTTTTTGCGTTCCAATCGCTAAAACAATTGTCACGATGGAAGCTAAAGCCTCAGGAATAGCTGCAACAGCTAACGCAACCGCAAACATCATCGCATCAATCGTTGATGAACCTTGAATGAGGTTTAAAACGAAAACAATTAAACAAATGCCGATGATAGCAATCGATAAACGGCGACTAAAGGCATCTAAGTTTCGTTGAAGTGGAGTTTTACGAGCATCTGTTTCATTCATTAACTTCGCAATCTTCCCAATTTCAGTTTCCATTCCAACACTCGTCACAACGGCGACACCTCGACCATATGTCACAAGTCCACTTGAAAAAACCATATTCGTCTGATCGCCTAATGCACAGTTATCACTTAAAATGGCATCGACACTTTTATCGACACTAACGGCTTCTCCTGTTAGGGAACTTTCGTTCACTTGTAAGCTATAAGCTTGCAGTAAGCGAGCATCTGCACTAATGACATCTCCCGCTTCAATTAAGACGATATCCCCAACCGTCAACTCTGTTGATAAAATTTCTTGTTTTTTTCCTTCACGAATGACTTTCGTATGTGGCGTTGATAAAGCTTTTAAACTTTGAAGTGACTTTCTGGCTTTGACGGTCTGAACCGTTCCTAAAATCGCATTTAAAATGATAACAGCTAAAATGACACAAGCACTTTCCATATTATCACTTAACATCGAAATGAAGGCAGCCGCAATTAAAATAATCACTAATAAATCTTTGAATTGATCGATAAAGATTTTAAAAACAGAGGCTTCCTTTTCTTCTATTAAAGCATTTAATCCGTATTGTTCTTGACGTCTGAGGACCTCTTGTTCTGTGAGTCCTTGTTCAGAAGTTTGTAAAGTATTTAAAACATCATCAGTAGACGATTGATAAAAATGAGCCATTATTATTTCCCCACTTTCTTTTGACTTAATTTATAAAATAAGATAATCCCCATCATCAAAATAGCTCCTATTAAGATAAACCATTTCCCTTGTTCATAATATCCGATGACTAACTGCCAACGATCCGCTAACAAGTAGCCAAGTGTAATTAATGCTGTGTTCCACACTAAAATTCCAAGCATGGAAGCCAATAAAAATGAACTTAATGTTTGTTTCGTAATTCCAGCAATAAATGAAATATAGGTTCTAAATAGCGGAATAACGCGACCGATTCCAACTGAAAGACTGGCATATTGTTGATAGAAGCGACGTGTTGATTCAATTCCTTTTTTTGTTGATGGATAACGATGCATGAGTTTATCTAAGACAAGATTTCCTCCGCTATATCCAATGCTGTAACAAATCATTGAACCTAGTAACCCTGCTACCACACTAATAACAATCACTAGCATCAGTGGTTTCCCACTCGTAACGGCAAGAGCTCCTGAAAGGGGTAAAACGACTTCACTTGGTAATGGTAAACAGGCATACTCAAGCGCAATTAATAAAAACATCGCAATTAATCCATACTGCGTAATGAATTCAGTAATCCATTCCATTCTTTCACTCCTTTTGTTATGATCTAATCCTTTAGGCGGCATTTTTTATCGTCTAGTGACACTCCTGTGACTCACATTCTTTTAATCATATGAAAAAAAGGAGTAATCATGCACAGTAAGATCCAAAAAAAAGACTTAAATTATACCAACCAAAGGCGTTGCTATAACATAAGTCTCGTCGAGCCCCTATTTAATATTCTCATTTATGCCAAGATAAATAAGATCATTAATTAGGACAAACTCTGGTGACACCAGGATTATCTTTTCATGATCTTTTAAAAAGATATCTCCGCGATTGTTGATGTTCACCACACTGGTCTTTTTGTGTTGACTACTCCCTTATTGTTATTAATAATATAACAGATAAAACTCGATCTGTTAACCCAAAAGTTATAAAAATACATAAAAATTAACCAAATAAATCATTAATCAACGATTTATGTTATATCAAAATCATCGTCTTAGTACCTTATTTATCTTTTTAACACCCTATTCATTCTCGTTTAAACCTTCATGTACTCCACACGCTAATAAAAGTTAATCGTTAAGAGGTTTTAAAAATCTTATTAAAGATATTTTGTAAACTTTCGATTCCTGATTGAATAGAAGAAGTGATTTTATCTTTAAATTCAGTCCATTTATTTTCAGTTTCACCGTCTATCATCGCTTGATGCACATCATCCTTTAAATTTAAAAATGTTTCATGATCGGGTGATAATGCTAATCCTTCATCAATTTTTAACAATGCTTGTTCATAATTTCCCTCTTCATAGGACGTAATAGCGTCTACTAAAATGTCTTGTAACCACCAACGTTTAGCTGACTGTGCTAATTGCTGTGATTTTTCATAATTTGGATCCCAATCGATGACTTGTTGATAGTATTGATACGCCGATTCCCAATCTTTTTCTATCGCATAAGCCTCAGCTTTTTCAAATGCCTTTCTCGATTCTTTTAATTTTTCAATTTTCTCTTGATAAATTTCAATATTAGATGATCGATTAGCAAAGGATTCAATCCGCTTAGTAGTCCCTATGGCCTCATAATAAGTGATTTCATTATCTTTAAATTGATTTAAAGTTTTTTCTGCTTCTTGAATTAAAAACTCATCAAATTTCTTTCCTTGCATCGCGTAAAGTTCATAGCGAATCGTTTCAAAACTCATGAGATCATTCACTTCATAATAAGTGAGCGCTTTGTCAAAGATGTTAGATAATCGATAATGAAACACGCCCACCCCTACTACCGTTAATAAAATACCGCTTAAACTTGCAATCACTAAGTAACTCTTATATGTCATCATCCATGTTTTAATGAAACCTGCCCATTTTTTCATGACTTTACCTCCTACTTTCCCCTATCATCAAATAGCATCAATCATTTCATCTTTCATTTTTTTAGACACGAATTATCGCTATTCATCTTTTTACGACATTCACACATCTGTATAAACAATACTAATTGATTATGATAACCTATGTCTATAGTTTATCATAATCTTAAAAACTTAGTGATAGACAATGTTTGGGTACATCAAGTGACCATTAATTTTTTAATTGTTCAAAATGAACAACTAGCTTTATGATCAAAATAAAAATCACGCCTTAGCGTGATTTTTACATCGTACAAATTCCCTTTCCTCTAACCTTTGAGATATTAAGTTTTCTACTTGCTAGTTTGATTTGCTCATCAATATCCATTACGTTCATTAATGGCCCTTTACTTACTCCCATACATAATGTGAGAACTCTTTTTTCTGTTAGACTTGCATTAGTTTCCATCTCTCGCATCACAGAGGTGATTGCTTCTTGTAAACACTCATCACTTTCATACGGTATGACCACAATAAACTGTTGACCTAAGTGACGTGAAATATAGGCACTTGGAAAAGATGTTTTAAGTAGAGTCGCAATTTCCTTTAAAATTTCATCTCCTGCTAAATAGCCAAAAGACTCATTATAAGAGGTAAAATCATCAATATCAATAACTAAAAAACAAAATTCTTTAGATTCTCCCAGTTCAAACTCAAGCTGTTGATAAAGCTCCTTCTTTGTCAACGTTTTAGTTAATGAATCAATTCCTTTACTTTCTTGAATAAGCCGTTTTAAATCGGGAATTCGATAAACATGACGACAAAAAGCATAAATTAACCCGCCAATAACCATTAAAATACAACTATAAAGAATAAAGGTTACCACTAAAACGGGATTCCATGCTCTATCTAAGTTTACATCCGTTTCAAGTGTTACAGGATCTTCAGTTAGAGAGGATATTCCTTCTAATTCGTGGGATAACACAATTTGACGCATACTCATATAATGATAAATCGTCTCATAATCACCTAATGATGCGAGTGTATCTATAATCTCTTCTAATAGTATAAATTTCCCTTCCCTAATTTCCGTTAAATTAGAGACTTCCTCAAATAAGCGTTGATAAGCTTCAAGATAATCGATTTGATTAGCGTCTGTATGATAATCAATATCTAATCTAAATTTAGTTAACCACAGATTCATTAACTCATAAGTTTGTTCATCTTTTATTAACTGTTCCAGTTCGTTTAAGTATGTCAAACTCTTGTCATACTGTTGCTCTTGTAAGTAGACATAAGTCAACATAAAATCTTTTACCATGTGGTATTGCTTCTTGACATCTTCAGAAAGATCACTAGCCTCTTCTTCTAATCGTTTGATCTCTTTCATCACTGCTTCGTAGCCATCAAGTAAGTAGATGTTTTTAAGCTGAATGCCAACAAATTCAATAGCTTCTTGCTGATTAATTAACGTAAAATATGTATTTAATGTTTCATTTGATTTTTGATAATCTCCGATAATGAAGTAAAGAACACTCATCTTGCCTAAAATATCACGCTGTAAAGTCGTATAATCATGCCCCATACATCTATCTAATGCTTTAATTAATTCATTTAAAGCCAAATCATATAAACCACTTTTTTTATAAATTAATGATAGTAATAGTTGGGCATTCACCTGATTATAATCATCATCAACCAAATTAGAAATTTCATTCACTAATTGAATAGGGAGATTTAGGTGCTCTGTATTCGCAACTAATACTGTGGCAAAAACACTATATAACGTAATTTTAGCCTCATCATCGTTTAATTCATGCATAATTTGACTTGCTTTTTCAAAAAAGTGATAGCCTTGCTCCACATCAGATAACTTAGTGTAATTGATTGCTAATTCTTGATAAATCTTAGATTCTAATTTGAGATCAAGTTGATCTGATAATGTCAAAGCATTTAATAAATTAACATTAGACTGTTCATATTCTTCTTGTAATGCATCCACTTTTCCAAGTGCATAATAAAACTTAGCTAATGAAGTTCTTGATTCAGCATGATTTAACTCTTGCTCAATCTCTATCTCATATTCATTTAGCTCTTTTAGTGTAAATTGATAATTAGGCTCTTTATCGATAAGATCTAAAAATTGCTGACAAACTGATTGATTAAAAAACAAAATGAAAGCCAATCCAGCAATCAAACAACAAGCCATACATAATAAACCAAACCTAATCCCTAAGAGTCTTTTTTTCAACCCTTCATCCTCCTGTTTACAAATTAATACATAATAGAAAAATATTACCACATATTCTGGGGATATTATCATATCATGTCGTTTTATGAACATCAATCATCTTGATTAAATTTATTACATTTTCTAATTTCTATGTTAACGAAAGACTTAGTGATTAGATCTTAAAAAGCCTTAATAAACAACTTGGGACGAGGGATATCACTAATTTTTAATAAATTATTTATTAATCTTCAAAACTTCTTCTGGATAAATGAGGTTCGGATTGCTGATATCATTTTGTCTCACTAAATCCGACACACTTACTCCAAATCTCAGTGCAATTGCTGATAACGTATCTCCGCTTCGAACGATATAAGTACGTGATGAAAAGTCAGTTGTACTAGATTCATTTCTAAAAATCTCTAATGCTTCTCCCGGATAAATCAGATTTGGATTACTAATGTCATTTTGTCTTACTAAATCTGATACACTTACTCCAAATCTCAGTGCAATTGCTGATAAGGTGTCTCCACTTCTAACGGTGTAAGTGCGTGATAAAAAGTCAGTTGTACTAAATTCATTTCTAAAAATCTCTAATACTTCTCCCGGATAAATGAGATTCGGATTACTAATGTTATTTTGTCTTACTAAATCTGATACACTTACTCCAAATCTCAGTGCAATTTCCGATAAGGTGTCTCCACTTCTAACGGTGTAAGTGCGTGATGAAGTGATGATGCTTGAAACTGGTGTTTTTTGATCCGATAAAAAGATGTCTTTTGTAAAATAATCTAAATCCACTTCGCTTCCACTAATTCCTTCGATCATCCCTACATCACTATACTGAAATCCAACCCAAGATGACCACTTCCCATTATTTTGAGGTTGAGATACACCATATTCAGCAATCCATAAAGGGTAATTAGCGATTGATTGATTCCAGATATTCATTGCATTTGACGTGTCACTGTACACCACGACCTCTTTACGACTCAGTGATTGTACTGTTTGTAAAAAGACTAATCCAACTTGATTAATACTTGCAATTGATAAATCTCCAAATGATTCAAAATCCATCGCTAATCGACAATCAATCATCTTTCCTTCGAGCGCTGAAACAAAAAAGGCAGCTTCTATTTTTGCTTCCTCAACAGTTGTCGCCGTCAAATAGTGATACACCCCTATTTTCAAATCAGCTTCTTTTGCTTTTTTATAATTTATTTCAAAATTAGGATCTAGCCACTGTCCTTCACTTGACTTGATGTATACAACGTTTATTCCAGATTGTTTTACTGCTTCAAAATCAATCATTCCTTGCCACTCGCTGACATCAATTCCTCTATATATTTCCTCACTACTTGGAGCTAAAGCATAACTCGTTATTCCAAAATAAAAAAACATGATCACACCTATCATTAAAGTCATCCAATTCTTCATCTAACATCCCCCTAAACGTTGATTTGCCGATATATCCTATGCAGCTACTCAACAATTGGGACTATCTCTTCACATAAAAAAGGGATTACTTCCTCTTAGCATGAAACCCATGAATCAAAAATGATTTTTCACTCATAAAAATAATACTCACTTCTTTCGACTCATTTATTTTCCTAGGAAATATTTTGATAAATTTTGCTAGGAACTCTTGATGAAAAATAACATAATGCTTTGAATACTGTATGGAAATAGCACATTTTTATCATTTCAAATAAATTTCATCTAAACTTATATAACTTCGTTAAAATTTAAAAACGACTTCGAGTTGAAGTCGTTTTTAAAAGACAAAAGATCCTAATATTAACATGAAGCATAATAAAAGATATGCTATTAACAACCCCTGCAATGCCCTCTTGATCCAACCATCACTCATTACATCACCCTCCTTCTCCTATTATAAGAGAAGTTATGGCGTGACATTCGATTTTCGACAAAAACTATCTATTTTAGATGAGCTGATGATTTAGGGATAAAAAGTATTTGATGAGAAATATTTTTCAAAAAGAGTGCCCCAATAACGGTAAGAACCAAAAATAGAATCAAGAAAATTCCTTCTTCTCTCTTTACACCACTAAAAAAGACTAACAATAATAATTGATGAATCAAATAAAATTCAACTGCATTTGATCCCATCATCTTAAAAAAATGAGAGCGACACTGTAACTTCATGAGTACACAACACATGAGCAATAAAAATAAATATGGAAGTACAGATAACACAAACAACGCTCCTTTTAAATAAAGAAGATAGCTACTGCTAAAGGTGAAAAGTGCTATAAAAAATAGAGGAACAAATTTCTGGCGAATGAATTTAAAGAGATATTTTTTATACTGGGCAGTAAATACTCCTATTAAAAAGCAAAAAGCTAAACTAGCATTCCACTTTAAAATAAAACTAATCCCGATATAACCAACGCTAAACCAAGCTAATAGATTCATCTTATACTTACTTTGAAAACTGATATAAAATACCATATAAAAATAAAGTAGCGTTCCAATTAACCAAGTACGACTTCCATCTGAGAAACGAAAGACTAATGCATTTTTTATCATGCTAAAAAAATCATCGTGTCCCCCTTTATAAATATAAATGACTGTCCCAATAACATGACACAATAAATACATTAAAAAAATTCGAATGATTTGATGAACGATCACTTTTTTCAAATAGCGTCGACGACCTCTATACTCCATCATCACTTCAAATCCACAACAAAATAAAAATAAACTTGCTGCGAGAACCTCGCTTTTTGAAAGATGGATGCTCACTAATGTTTGATTAGCTAATTGATGACTTAAGCTTTGAATGATGATCCATATCATAGATAAGCCTTTCATGACTTCCACATTTGTCCTGTTTAAAAAAGCATAGCCACCTCGTCCCCAAATATACGACCGTGAAGCAAAAAGTAGTGGCAAAACTCCAAAGATTAATAAATAAAATCCCCAATTCTGAGACATCCCAATCATGAGTCACTCTCCCTTCTGTGAAAATTATATCTTATTTTCTAAAAAGTGTAAAAATAAAAAAGACAACAACAGCTGTCTTTTACTTACCTGATGACCCAAGGGCTCCAGTTCCACGTTCAGATTCAATTTTTAATAATTGTTCATAACTCATTTCTTCAATCTTTAATTTAGGAACTTCTACCATCATACATTGACAAATCCCTTTTTCGTATGGATAGACGATACATCCTTGAAATTGATCTTTTACAGATTCTTTAGCAATCACTAATGGTACCTGATTATGATTCGTTAATGCGATGAACCATTCTCCACGATATCCTGAATCAATGACTCCACATCGTTGTCCAATTCCTTTTGATCCTGTTGATCCACGCTCCTTAATAATTGCCACATAATCACTTGAAAACGCAGAAGCAATTCCTGTTGGAACTAATACAGTTTGATGAGGTTCAATTTTCATCGCATCCTCTTCAAAACAAGCATAAATATCGAATGCTCCATCTTCTACACGTTTAGATGGAATGATTGCTTTAGGATTTACCTTCGCAAAATAGATAAATTCACTCATTTAAGATCTCCTTTATTAACTAAATTAATATCATTGCAGGATCGGTCTCTTTATTTTAATCCATTTCTAATAAAGAGACGCTCCCATTTTTCATGGATGTTTGAACATCAATGATTCGTTGATTACTACTTCCTTTAAATCTTAACTTTAAATTCTTTAAGTTTTCAACAAAAGGTCCATCCACTAACACATCGCAATAACTTAAAATGGCACGTGTTTTAGGATGGGCAATAATTTCTTCATAGGTATAGCCTGAATAAATCCAAATGTTTTGATTTGTTTCTGTTTTAATTCGTTTCACTAGATTAAGAAGATCATTATCTCGAACTTGGTCCATCGGTTCTCCTCCAAGAATCGTGACACCATATACATTAGGATTCATGAGATGTTTAATAAAATCATCTTCGATCTCTGATGTCCAAAGATGACCGTACTTAAAATGTTTGTACTTTTCATTAAAACATCCTTTACATCCATGTGTACAACCAGACACAAATAAACTTGAACGAATACCGGGTCCATTAGCCGTATCATATTTTCGAATTTGCGCATAATACATCAAAATCACCACATTTCCTGTTCTAACTATTATTAGTTTATCACATCTACTGTGCACATACCTAATGATAAGCCAACTAAAAACAGAGCCCCATCGACTCTGTTTTTAGTTGGCTCTGTTACTCATGAAAAATTTAATGATTAAATAAATCAAATCTCAGTAACACTATTCCCAGTTTTGAGATAACTATACATGTCCTTAATTTGTAGGACATTAGAGATTAATCATCGTCTAACTATATATTTATATTATAAATGGAGAACACGGCTTTTAATTTCAGCTGTTTTTCCTCTATTCCAGAAATTATCTCCTAAATCACTGATCTCACTATTTCTAATGAGGGTGGACTATCTCTTAACCTACAACCAAATTGTTTAGGCCCTTTGCACTTCCAAATGAGGACTTTCACCTCAAATGTACTTCCTTACGGAATAGTCTCTACACCTTCCTGGGTATCCTACGATGCCTCCCTAATACTAGTTATTACCCTACCAGTGGAGGATAGCTAAGAGCTTGAATAGCTCACTACTTAGCGCAGGAACCCAGACTTGGCACGATATTAGCATATTATTCATCTTTCACATATTCCCATCTAAAGCCACCAGCTTTCTTAGTTCTTCCAGCACAATTGTGACTAATACTCTGACGAGAAATTCCAGGATATTTTTTCGATGCTGCCGTCATCGTTTCAAAAACTTCTCCTGTATCTATATAGAAACAGAAATGTATTTCATCATTGTATATCAGTCTTAGTTGAGCAATTACTTTAATACTAAGGCAGACTATAGTCCAGCTAAAAGTTTTCCGATATGAAAAACTTATCTGGACTTATATATATTCCTAACTTTTTTAGCAGATGGATTTGTTCCACCATACATATGGGGACGATAAGCTTTTTTTATTGCCTCTGATATTTTTTGTTTATGACTTTCGGTAAATTTTTTTCCCTTCATAGGGCTAACTGTCCCATACATTGGATTATTTTTCCCTTTAGCACGCTCACTTCTCTGCCTTCTATGTTCTTCCGTTATCTCATATAGATTATTTCCACCACTTTGAGTATTATAGCCAACATCCTTATTATCAAAACAATTATATAACTTGATATAACAGCGTTCCTTTTCTTCAAGCTCCTCGATTGTTTCAGCAGTACCGATAACTTCCCACTTGAAATTATCGAATCCATGCTTTCGTATTGCCTGATAAAAATATGTATTAAGTCGTTGACTATCTCTTTTATGAACTTTAGCACGATGCTCGAGTGTCTTAGTCGTCATCCCGATATATACTTTTCCATTAACTAAGTTGGTAGCTTTGTAAATTAGCATTAAACTAACCTCGTGAATATTTTAGATTTTGAAAGACAAAAAACTTAGCCTTCATCGTTAGCATTCCCCATTTTCTGAGAAACACACCCTACATTTGTAGGTTCACAAAGTTTGCTACATAGCATTTCTGCTATGAGGGGCATTTATGTCTACCCACAAGTTCGACGAATCACGTTCATTTTAGCTTGATCTTTATTTTGACAGTTCGGACATTCCCATGTTAAGTCATCATTAATGATAATTTCACCTTCATAATGACAAACGTGACAACAATCTGACTTTGTATTGAATTCTGCATATTGAATATTATGATAAATATAATTCACTAACTGCTTTAATGCTTCTAAATTATGTGACATATTTGGAATTTCAATATATGAGATACATCCTCCCGTTGAAATTGGTTGGAACTGAGATTCAAATTGTAATTTCGAGAAGGCATCAATCTCCTCACGAACATCGACGTGATAAGAATTTGTATAATATCCTTTATCCGTAATGTCTTTAATTTCACCAAATTTTTGTAAATCAATCTTCGCAAAACGATAACATAACGATTCAGCCGGACTTCCATATAAACCAAATCCAATGCCCGTCTTTTGTTTCCACAGTTTTGTTGCTTCCTCTAGACGTTTCATCACTTTTACAGCGAATGCTTCTCCATCAGGATGCACATGTGACACACCTGTCATCAGTTTTGTTACTTCATATAATCCAATATATCCAAGTGAAATCGTTGAATATCCATCCATAAGTAGTGGATCAATCACCGCACCTTGCGGTAAACGAGCAATCGCACCGTACTGCCAATGAATTGGAGACTCATCCGATAACGTTCCTTTTAACGCATTGTGACGGCACATTAACGCCTCATAACATAAATCTAAACGGTTATCAAGCAAGTTCCAGAACTTCTCCTCATCCCCAGCTGCCACAATTCCAATCTGAGGCAAGTTTAAGCTGACAACCCCTTGATTAAAACGGCCTTCAAATTTATAATTTCCTTCTTCATCTTTCCACGGAGAAAGGAAACTACGACACAAGTGAGATGTACATTTCTATACTGGTTACTCACTCTGACTATATCTTCGCTCAGGATTCCCACATCCATCAACGCGCCTTGCACTTCCAATGGGGGCATCTCCCACTGTACTCTACTCACTTACTCACTCTCAAAGAGAGCTACGTTTTCGATAGTCGATTGACTTTCCATGTAGTCTTCATGATGTTTTTCATTGATTGATAACTTACATGGCTTAGCACTGGATTACCATATGCAAAACACTTAGGCTTCCCAGTTAGCACATTCTTAAACAGTCATTTCCTACTGCTCCACTTCTGTGTAGAATGCACACCTGTTACGCACATAACAGTTCACAAGGTTTTACATGGGCCGTTCCTTGACCCATTGGGCTAAATACATTTCCTTCATAAATCTTCTTCATCTCTTTAGCAGAAATATAATCAGGATATAAACGTTTTGAACTACATTCTACTGCTAACTCAGTAATGTAATCATACTTCCCACCTTCTAAACAGTTATGTTCATGTAAAACATAAACTAGTTTTGGGAAGGTTGGTGTTGTATAAATTCCTTTTTCATTTTTAATTCCTTGAATACGCTGTTTTAAAACCTCCGCAATAATTAGAGCTACTTCTTCAGCATATTCATCTTCTTCATCTAGATTTAAAAATAATGTAACAAATGGGCTTTGCGTTCCCAAATCCCTTATTTCTAAGGAGACTGACTATCTCTTCATCCGTTCTGGATGGGTGGCGCTTCGGAAAAAGGAGTTTCACCTCTAACCTACTCCCTAACGGGATAGTCGATACACCTTCCTCTATAAGAGGCTTGGCACGATATTGGCATATCTAAAAAGCTTTCGTCCCATGACTAAATCTACATGAAAATATTAGGGGCTAGTTATACTTCAAACTTTTTAGAGTTAGCGTTCATCGTTAGCATTTCCAATTAGTTAAGATTTACATTCTTTTAATAGCTCATCTCACCTTTTTATTCAATCTAGCTTCAAATCGCATCCTCTCTAGAAAGTCTCTAACTTGTACCTCAGCACAAAGCATTGCCAACGACAAGTTACTTCGACTTTTACGAGTAGGATAACCGCGACTTTCAGCTTTTTTTGGAAACACACCCTACATTTGTAGGTTCACCACCTGTTCACTTAATTATTCCTAATTAAGGCGGCCGTCATTAACCGTTTGTTGTCATTAATGTATTAATTTGGTATTGAATGGTTTGCACACCTGATGCTAATTCTTTATTCATTAATTTTTGAACCGCTTGATCTAACTCTTGTGGCGATGAAACGCAATCTTTTAATAAATCATAGTACTTCATCTTACTACGACGAAGGTATTTTCCAAGATGACGAATATCAATCGATTGTCCACCGTATTGACTACTTGCGACTTGGGCAATAATTTGCGTCATCACCGTACAAGCAACTTGAAAACTTTTTGGACTTTCAATCATTCGCTTATTAATAACCGTTCCGTTATCTAGCATATCTTTAATATTAATTAAACAGCAATTAAAGATCGACTGCATGAAATAATCCATATCATGAAAATGTAAAACCCCTTCATCATGGGCCTGCACAATACGTGCCGGTAATTTCTTACGTCGTGTAATATCCTTTGATACCTCACCCGCAATTAAATCACGCTGAGTAGAAGCCATCATTGGATTTTTATTTGAATTTTCATTCATAACTTCTTCATTACTTAAATCAATTAAACTTAAAATACTATCGTCTGTTGTATTTGTTTCACGCTTAAACTGTTGAATCGCACGATACCCTTCATAGGCCTTGGCTGTTAATTCATGACCGTTCTCAATCAACTTTAAATAAACATACGTCTCGATTTGAAAAATCGTCGGCGTTGTTTGTAAATGTTCAAAAGTTAAATTAATTTCATGGGCAATCTTCTCTGCGATTTCCTTATCGATTACTCCACTTCCATATTTCATTGCCTTTAAAATTGCTTGATAAATTTTGGATTCATCAAATGCAACATGGCTGCCATCACGTTTAATCACTTCTCGCACAGTATCACCCCTTTACGAATAAAAATCTCCACCTTTTGTCAGTCGCATTTCATCGAAAAAACACAAAAGATGCAGATTTAGTATATACATCGTACTAAAATTTTTAGCATAATTCAAGCAAAGTTTTAATGTAAATTTCCTAGATTATTTTCATTAAAATTGAAAACATTTACTGCTTTACTTTTAATCTTTTTTCTGTTTTTTTTATTTTAATTGCCTCCTCTACTCTATATTTTATTAAATAAAAAATAGGTTTATTCTAACACAATCTGAAGCTTCTCCCTTATCATCTTTACCACTTAAATCTGCTGTTTTAAATAACAAAAAGATAGTCGTAAAAAGAATCTACGACTATCTTTTTTGCTTATTTTCTTTCAATGCCTTTGATCGGTAAAATCATTACAACTGTCATAAAAATGACTCCCATCGCAGCTAGTCCTACATATCCAATTTCAAAACAAATGGATAACCATCTGATAAATGAAAAAGTGTCAATTTACCTAACTTACACACTTAAAAAAGCCTTGGTCAGCTAACCAACTATAACTGAGTGAGAATAGAAAAGCTCCAACAAGCTTATTCGCTATTAATAAGAATCTCACCTGCAGCAACTTGCTTTGAAACTAAATGTGACTCAATGATTGAAAGAGCTTTTTCATCTAGTCCTTTTAAAAAAGGATAATATTCCATTAATGATGCTAACATCGGATTCCCCCGCTGTGAATAAAAATTTAATGTCGTTTAATCACTTGGCCAATAATCGAAAAGATGATAAACATGATGGCATTCACAATAACCACACTGGCCCCTGCTGGAGTGGCATATAAAAAAGAAACGGTCATTCCAACAAAGAAGCAAGCCACTGAGATAATTCCTGATGAAATAATCACATGTTTAAAACTATTAAACACACGCATCGATGTTAAGGCTGGGAAGATAATTAAACTTGAAATCAGCATCGTTCCCATAATTCGCATCCCAAGAACAATGGTGATTGCCGTTAAAAAGGCGATTAACATATTATAAAGTTCAACTTTCACCCCTGTTGCTTTTGCAAAGGTTTCATCAAATGTCGTTGCAAAAATACGATCATAAAAAATAACAAATAAAGCAAATACAAGGATAGATAAAATGACACTAATTTTGACATCCCCTGGTGTCATCGCTAAAATACTTCCAAACATGTAACTATTAATATCAGCATTCAATCCACTGGTTAATGACGTTACCGTGACCCCAATGGCAATAGAAGTACTTGAAATTAAAGCAATAGCGGCATCACCTTTAATTTTACTATTTTGAGAAATTCGTAATAAGAAAAACGCCGCAATCACCACCACAGGAACCGCAACATTTAATGGAGCTAAATTCATCGCAAAGGCAATCGAAAGAGCTCCAAATCCAACATGTGATAATCCATCACCAATCATCGAATAACGCTTTAAAACTAAACTCACACCAAGCAATGCCGCACATAAGGAAACTGCACTTCCAACAACAATCGCACGAACCATAAAACTATAAGAAAACATTTCTTGCCAAATATTAAACATGCGTCACCCCTCCTACATGCTCACACGCATTGGTATAACATAAATATTCTTCTGGGGTTCCATAAAACACCACTTCTTTATTTAATCTTAAAATTTTTGTTGCATGCGTTAGTCCACTATTCATATCATGAGTCACCATAATAATACTCATTTTATATTCTTTATTTAACTCTTCAATGATTTGATAAAGATTTTCAGTTGTCACCGGATCAAGTCCTGTCACCGGTTCATCTAATAATAAAATCTTCTCTGAGGCACATAAAGCACGAGCAATTAGTACTCGTTGCTGTTGACCTCCTGATAAGTCACGATAACATTTGTTTTTTAAATGCTCAATCTTTAATTTACGTAGATTTTCAAGCGCACGTTTTTTTTCTTTTGATGAATAAAAGGGACGCCACCCACGTTTATTTAAACATCCTGATAACACAACTTCAAATACAGAAGCGGGAAAATCTCGCTGAACAACGGTCTGTTGAGGAAGGTACCCAATATCATGACTTCTTAGTTGATGACCATATTGAATACTTCCTGATTTAGGCGTGACTAATCCTAGAATTGATTTCATTAACGTACTTTTTCCTGATCCATTATCCCCAATAATACATAAATAATCGCCTTCATTTAATTCAAATGTAATGTCTTTTAATGCTTCCGTTTGATCATATGAAACATTAAGTTGTTGACAAGATAAAATACTCATATTAATTCAGTCCTATTCTTAAATTTTCAACATTTTGTTTCATTAATGATAAATAAGTTACACCTTGATCAAAGTCTTCTTTTGAAACATTGTGACATGAATGTAATAATAACATTTGTGCGCCTGTTTCGTCACTGATCATTTGTGCAATCTTAGGGTCTACAAGTTCTTCATAATAAATAGCTGGGATTTGTTGTTCTTTAATGTTACTGATCATTTGTGCAACTAAAGCAGCACTTGGTTCCGCTTCAAATGGAGCCGCTACATAATCAATATCGTATTCATTTGCTAAATATTGCATCGCAAAGCGTCCCCCATGATAAATCGTATCTCGTTTAGCATTGTCTACCACTTCTTCAAATTCATCATCTAATTCCTCTAATTCTGATAAATAATTTGTCGCATTTTCTTCATAATAAGTGGAATTTTCCGGATCAATCTCACATAATGCTTCTAAAATATTATTCACCATGATCATCGCATTTTTAGGACTTGTCCAAATATGCGGATCATAAGCATGATAATGTCCCTCTTCTTCCTCGTGACCGTGTTCATCTTCTTCATCATGATCGTGTTCATGCTCTTCACACTCTTCTGTCTGATTAGGGGCTAAAAACGAAACATCATTTGAAACATCTAATACATAGACAGAATCACTATCAATACTTTCAATCATCGTATGCGCCCATTGTTCCATTGATTCACCTGTATAAATAAATAAATCAGCTTTATTAATTTTAATCATATCTGCTGGCGTTGGTTCATAAGAATGGGCTTCCATTCCTGGTGGTAATAATAAGGTAACGTCTGCTTTATCTCCTGCAATGACGCGAGCAAAGTCATACTGTGGAAATAAAGTCGTGATAATTTGTAGTTTTTCTGACTCACTTTTCATTGATGAATCACTCTCACATCCAACTAAAACGAATAATAAACTCATAATCGTAAATAAAATACGTCTAACATTTCCCATTAAAATTCCTCCTACAAAAGTTGTCCTTAATTATGTTATGTCTATTGTAGCATATTTTCATACAAATGATAACCATTATCGTTTAGCTTGAATATATGTGCATTTACTCATATATAATAACTAGTTAATGACGTGATGTCTTATTACCTACTGATCAGCACTCTAATCATCATTTTTAACTCTATCACTTTATGATAAAATTTTTCTTTTATTCCTAAAAGATAGCCTAAGTTTCTACATTTATAGACTTCAGTAAAATCAAAAAAAAGCTGTGCACATCGGTGCAACAGCTAAGTTAAGTTTTTTTAATAAATGTATGACGACACTTTGGACACGTAATTTCAATTTTTCCTTTCTTTCGTGGAACACGTAACGATTGTCCGCACTCTTTACATTTAAAATAACGATATTGACGTTTTGCTTTGAACATTCGATATTGATTCACCCACTTCGTCTGAATCGGATACCAGTACTTTAAAAACAACACATTTTCTTGATGACGCTTTAATTTATTTTTAGAAAAACTACGAAAATAAAACAGC
This sequence comes from Turicibacter sp. TJ11, assembly GCF_021497505.1. Taxonomy (NCBI): domain Bacteria; kingdom Bacillati; phylum Bacillota; class Erysipelotrichia; order Erysipelotrichales; family Turicibacteraceae; genus Turicibacter; species Turicibacter sp. TJ11. Next base: position 1,635,929 of record NZ_CP069349.1, read on the forward strand.
ACTAAAGGAATGAGAGAAAACCAAGCTAACCAACTCCAACCTAACAAATTCCCAATTAATGAAATAATTAACGATACGATTAAAAGGGCTAATGATAAGTGATCGACACCTGTTCGATCTTCCATAAAACTTTTAAACCACTTCATGACTCACACCTCTTTCTTTACTATTATTATACACGACACCCCCTCAAGTTAGAATGAAAAAAGTCCTCTTCGCAAAGAGGACTTAAATCTTTATTCAGATAAACTTTCACCATTTGTACCAATAACTTCTTTGTACCAGTAGAATGATTTTTTCTTATAGCGTTTGAGTGTTCCTGATCCATCATCATGACGATCCACATAAATGTAACCGTATCGTTTTTTCAACTCTGCTGTTGAAGCACTGACTAAGTCAATACATCCCCATGACGTATATCCCATTACTTCAACACCATCTTCAATCGCTTCTTTAACTTGTAAAAGATGATCTTTTAAATAGTTAATACGATAATCATCGATGACTGTTTTATTTCCAAATTCATCTTCCACTAATTCATCCACTGCACCTAATCCATTTTCAACAATGAATAATGGTTTTTGATAACGATCCCAATACTGATTTAAAACGTATCTTAATCCTTGAGGATCGATTTGCCATCCCCACTCTGATGCTTTTAGAGTTGGATTTGGAACACCTCCCATAATATTTCCAGATCCTTTAACTTTTTTCTCTTCATCTGCCGTTTCACAAATACTCATATAATAACTAAATGAAATAAAATCAACGGTATGCTTTAAGATTTCTTCATCACCTTCAGCAAATTTAATGTGAATATTGTTTTCCCGGAAATAACGTTTCATATAACCTGGATAAGACCCACGAACATGAACATCTGAGAAGAAATAGTTCATATGTTCAGCCTTCATAACCGCAATGATATCATCTGGATTTGGTGTTAATGGATAAGTTGGCATACTTAAAACCATACAACCAATTTTAAATTCCGGATTAATTTCATGACCAATTTTTACAGCTAATGCACTTGCGACTAACTCATGATGAACGGCTTGATATAAGTCTTGTTTGGATAGCTTTTCTTTATCGGTATAAATTCCACCACTTAAAAACGGAGCGTGTAAAACAGAGTTAATCTCATTAAATGTTAACCAGTATTTTACCTTATCTTTATAGCGAGTAAAAATCGTTCGAACATAGTTTTCATAAAACTGAATGAGATCTCGACTGACCCAACCATCATATTTTTTTGATAAGTGTAACGGCGTTTCGTAATGAGAAATCGTAACTAACGGTTCAATGTCATACTTAGCAAGTTCATCGAATACATCATCATAAAATTGTAATCCCACTTCATTCGGTGTTGATTCATCTCCATTTGGAAAAATGCGTGACCAAGCAATCGATAATCGAAACACTTTAAATCCCATTTCTGCAAATAACTTAATATCTTCTTTGTAGCGATGATAAAAATCAATCCCGACTAACTTCATATTCTCTTCTGTTGGAACTTCCGTGATCGGTCCAACAATTCCTCTTGGTGCAACATCTTGTGTTGATAAGCCTTTTCCATCTTCATTATATGCTCCTTCGCATTGATTAGCAGCAGTTGCTCCACCCCATAAGAAGCCATCTGGGAAACGTTTTGTCATAGTTAACTCTCCTCTTTTTGATTGATGATTTTTTTATATCATAATCAAAATCAAGCCTCAATAGTTCTTCGTCTTTTTGATTGAACGTCTCAAAAATCAAAAGAAAATGACTTCTTATTTTGAAACAATGTTACAACTCATATTGTTCTCTACATTGATAATACTCGCTCATCTGTTCATAGCTTTCATTTTGTTTGACACTATTTTCAAAGTTTTGAGAAAATAAAATCGCAAATAACAAATCAAATAAATATTGAGCTGACGTTTGAAATAAAATCGGTCCCATGTCCGTAAATCGGTGAACGTTATAAAGATATAAATATTCTGTACTTAATTTGGCTAATTTCGAGTGACGGGATTGTGTTAAAACAATAATGGGAATATTTCGCTTCATTAACAGCTTGGCAATGCGATATAAAACAGGATTTTCTCCTGTTCTTGAAATAATAATGGCAACATGACCTTCTACCGCAACAAAAGCTTGCATAAACTGAGCATTAGAACCGTCATGAACAACGGCTTGTTTTCCCGCATATAAAAAATGAGAACTCGCCATCTTAGCTAAGTGCAAATTATGATCAAACGCATAAAAGTTAATACACGTAGCTTCTTTTAAGAGTTGAGCTACCCGTTTGAGTTGATCAAGATTAATGGCCTTTTTCGTTTGTTCAATCGCATTAATTTCTAAAGCAGCAACTTTATTCATCAGGCTATGTAGTGAATCTTCACTTGTAATGGAATGATTTCGAGCTAGTTGACTCATTAATGGTGTTTGATGAACTTCTTTTAAGTAATTAATTTTAAACTCAGAATAGCCACTAAATCCAAGTTTTTGACAAATTCGGACAACCGTTGCTGGAGAAGTATAGGTTAATTCCGCTAATTGACGAGATGATATTTTTTCAATCTCTTCTGGGTACGTTAAAATATAATCAACAATATGCTGTTCCGTTTGGGTTAACTTTTTCATTTGTTTTAGTTCATTAAGTTCCGTTATAATTTTCATAAATTCCCCCGCTTTTCTTATGATTTTATTTTAACGTAAAAAAGTGAGAGGTGGCAACGTTATCGTTTGAATTTTAGTTTACCAAGAAGTCGGATTTTGTTATAATATGTTTCATTATTTGGTAACATTGTGATTAAAGGAGAGTTATACATTTTGAAAAAAACACTAAGAATTCTTTTTGGACGAATTGGCTTTTGCGGAATGTTAATCGCTTTACAAGCGCTGATCTTAATTTTAGTTATCTTTATGTTCCAAGAATATTTTGTTTATTTTTATGCTTTTTGTATTTTACTAAGTTTTTCTGTCGTGATGTACTTACTAAACAATCGACTTAATCCAGCGTATAAGATTGCTTGGATTATTCCTATTTTATTATTTCCAATCTTCGGAGGTCTGTTTTATCTTTTATTTGGAAGTGATCAAACAAAGAAAAAGTTTTTAAATGAAATGCAACCGATTAATCAAAAACTAAAGCAAAGTTTAAATCAAACACCGACCATCATCAATGAACTAGAGTCTATCGATAAACGAGCGGCTAATCAATCACGCTATATTAGAGATTTTGGACTATGTCCTATTTATCAAAACACAAGCAGTGAGTATTTGAATTTAGGTGAGCGTAAATTTGAACGTTTAATTCAAGAGTTAAAACGTGCGAAGCATTATATTTTCCTTGAATATTTCATTATTGAAGAAGGTATCATGTGGAATACGATTTTAGAGATTTTGAAGGAAAAAGCTGCTGAAGGTGTTGATGTTCGAGTGATTTATGATGACTTTGGTTGTTTATTTTTACTTCCTCAAAATTACTCCAAACAATTAGAAGCCATGGGGATTAAATGTTGTGTCTTTAATCCATTCATTCCTTTATTAACCATTCGAATGAATAATCGTGATCATCGTAAAATCTGTATTATTGATGGGCATACCGCTTTTACGGGAGGAATTAATTTAGCGGATGAATATATTAATGCAATCAACAAGTTCGGTCATTGGAAGGATACAGCCTTAGTGATTAAAGGCGATGCGGTTTGGAGTTTTACGGTGATGTTTTTAACGATGTGGGATTACCTACGTCATACAAACGAAGATTATGAACAATATCGTCCATACGTCTACTTAAATGAGCCAATCCAAAGCGATGGATTCGTTCAGCCATTTACGGATAGTCCCCTAGATAGTGAATCAGTTGGTGAGACCGTTTATATGAACTTAATCAATCATTCAAAAGATTACGTTTATATTACAACTCCTTATTTAATTTTAGATAATGAAATGATTACAGCTCTTTCTCACGCAGCTAAACGAGGAGTTAAAGTCAAAATCTTAACACCGCATCATGAAGATAAGTGGTATGTTCATGCCGTTACACGTGCTAATTATCGTGCTTTAATTGACAGTGGCGTTGAAATTTATGAATATACCCCTGGATTTATTCACGCTAAGACCTTTGTCGTAGATGATGAATATGCCGTGGTGGGAACGATTAACTTAGATTATCGTAGTTTATATTTACACTATGAATGCGGTGCTTGGTTATATCAAACAAAAAGCGTATTATCCGTTCGAGATGACTATCTTGAAACATTAACCGTTTCAAAACAAATCACTCATGAAGATTTAAAGGCAATTCCTTGGCATCATAAAATCTTATACGCCTTCTTACGAGTGTTTGCGCCGTTAATGTAAAAATTTAAAAAGGAGCCAATTGGCTCCTTTTTCTTTTATCAAATAAGTGAATTAGTTTTTTATAGGAAGATAATCTAAAATCTTAGCGTATGACTCTTTTAATTGTTCATAAGAAATCCGACGATTAGCGGGGCTCGTAGACGGCAGGCCAATCGCCGGAAGATTAGTTTTTGGATAAATATATTTCATATAAAGATCGGTCGCTTTTTTACCTGTTGTAAAAATCGCTTCAATCTTAGCCTCTTTTAAAATTATATCTAGATCATTAGGAACTGGCTGTTTAATACTCGAATCGTCTGCACCCTCAATCTCACAGCTTTTTAAAACGTCCCAAAGTGCTAAATGATGTCGATGTAAAAACATCAGTTTCTCTTCTTTTGTTATTAACGATTTTTCATTAAAAAGATCGGCTAATATGTTCCAAAATCTATTTTGTGGATGACCATAATAAAAGCCATCTTCTCTTGATTTGGGTGAGGGCATCGTTCCTAAAATTAAAACTCTAGAATTTTCATCATAAATTGGTGGTAGGGTATGTTCAACAAGTGCCATCTCTCATTCCTCATTTCTTAGTTTGATTCATTATAACATGTTTTCTAATTGTTAATCCTTCATCGATTAAAAAAGCAAGAACTAAAAAAGGAATGATTATCCTCCAAATTAAAACAAAAGGAAGATAAACATGAGATTTGATCATAGGTTGCACAAAGCGAATCCCGATATAAGTTAGAATCGTCCAGTAACATGAAAATTGAAGACAAATTAATCCTTGAATATTATACTTTAAATCATAATAATTCCAATAATCAACATGAAAAACATGTCTCGTTAATAAACCTGATAGGTACTCTACTGTCGTTGGAATAATCGCACATAAAACGATGAGTAATACAGTTGGTAAATTCAATGTCTCTTGAATCAAAATTAGTAATGACATGGCAATCGCATACATCGGTTTAAACGGTCCGTATAAAAAGCCATCTTCTTGAAAATGTCCCGTCATGACTAAACAATAAAATTCTTCAATGACCCAGCCAATCAGTCCATATAAAAAGAAATTAAATAAAAAATATAAAAGCATCGAGCCACACTCCTTTTTAGTAGTTTGACTCGATGCTTTAAAGTTATACTTATCTATTCAGTGTCATTTTGAATCAATTCGTTCATATTAACGTTTTTTCTATTTTAAGAGGATCATTCATCTAACCAATCGTCACTCGTTCCTCTGGATAATTAAATCGCGGTCCCATTTTTTGATAAGACCAAATACACGCAATACTTAGTGGCCCCAATCGTCCTATAAACATCGTGATTCCTAAAATGAGTTGACTTAAATCACTTAACTTAGACGTAATCCCTAATGATAATCCAATAGTTGCTGTGGCGGAAACCACTTCAAATACTACTTCAGTAAAACTAAATTCAGACTCTAAAAGTAAAATAGCCACGGTACTCACTACGTTAATACTAATCACTAAACAAAAAATACTAAACGCCTTAATAATGCTATCTATTGGAATTCTTCGCTTAAATGCTGTGACAGGAGTATTGGTTGCAATTCCTTTAATACTTGTAATAATCGTAAAAAAAGTTGTTGTTTTAATTCCACCACCTGTTGAACCTGGTGAGGATCCAATAAACATCATAATCATTAAAAGTAATAAACTAGCCGATGAAAATTGATTTAGAGGGATTGTTGTAATTCCGGCCGTACAAGCTGAAACACTATAAAAAAATGCATCTAATAAATTAAAATGCTCGGTGATCATTAAAAGAAAGCTTCCTACTATGAGTAATAAACTAGTCATTAGAATGATCACTTTTGTATCTAAGCTAAATCTTTTAAATTGACGTTTAGAATAAATCTCAATAATAGGAACAAAGCCAAATCCACCAATTAAACTCAAACTAATGGTTGTAACATACAACAACAGATTATTCCGATACGTTAATAAGCTATGTGACTCATCTAAAATATCTAATCCTGAGTTATTAAAGGTAGACACCGAGTGAAAAGAGCTAATCTCTAGTGCCTTCCAAAACGGATAATCTTGAACAAAGACGATGAAACTTAAAACAAATCCAATTAGTTCAATCACTAGCGTAAACTTTAACACATATTTAATGAATCGAACACTTCCACTTAATGAATTAAAGTTCATCCCTTCCATTAATAATAATCGCTGATATACACCAAATTTTCGTTGAGCAATTAAAATAAACATCGCCCCTACTGACGTCACCCCTAATCCACCAATTTGAATTAGCATGGCAATCGCGATTCGTCCAAATAAATTAAAGTGTTCCGAGATATCTACCACGACGAGTCCGGTCACACAAACCGCACTAATCGAGGTAAATAAAGCATCCATGTACGTTACCTCTTTTCCCTCTAGATGAGTAAGAGGCAAGAATAAAATCAATGATCCCATTAAAATGACTAATAAAAAGATAATCGCTACATACTGTACCGGCCTTAATCTATTTAAATAAAACATACCTCTTCTCCCTACTAAACCTTTTTTCTTGATACGAAACTAGTTCATCTATCTATTCTAAAGAACCCCTCTACCATTTCTAAAAAGTCACTCTCAAATCATTCCCCCATGATCTTATCATCTATCCAATCGTCACTCGTTCCTCTGGATAATTAAATTTTGGAGCTGCTTTTTGATAAGCCCAAATACAGGCAATACTTAGTGGTCCTAGTCGACCAATAAACATCGTGAGACATAACACCAATTTACTAAAAACACTTAATCCTGAAGTAATTCCTGCTGAAAGACCTACGGTTCCCGCTGCTGAAACGACCTCAACAAATACTTCAATAAACGTTAATTTCGGTTCGGCCATCAAAATTAAAAGCGTACTCGTTGTAATGACCATAATCGCTAAAGTAAAAATACTAAAGGCTTTAATAATACTGTCAGCTGGAATTCGACGTTTAAAAGCGGTGACAGGTGTATTCGTCGCAATCCCTCTAATACTTCGAATAATGGTAAAAAAGGTCGTTGTTTTAATTCCCCCACCTGTTGATCCTGGTGATGCTCCAATAAACATTAAAACAGATAAGACAAGTAATCCAGCATGTGTAAAACTTCCAATTGGAACAGTACAAAAACCTGCGGTACGAGCGGAAACACTGTGGAAAAAGGCATCCATCCAACTAAATCCTTCTGTGATTTTTAATAGAATTGTTCCTACGATTAATAATGTTAATGTCATAATAACAACGATTTTTGTGTTCATGCTTAGCTTTTTAAAATTTCGTTTCACATAAATTTCTACTGTCGTCACATACCCAAGTCCCGCAATAATAATTAATCCTGCTGTTGTTAAATTTAATAAAATACTTTCACGATAAGGAATTAAATTTTGTCCCCCTCCTAAAATATCAAAACCTGCATTATTAAAGGCTGCGACAGAATGAAAGGCGCTAATTCCTAAAGCTGACCAAAAGGGATAATCTCTTGAAAAAACAATAAAACTAAGCATCATCCCAATCAATTCGACAATTAAAGTAAATTTCAATACATATTTAACTAATCGCACCACACCACTTAGTGATCTAAAATTCATACCTTCCATTAAAAGAAGACGATGATGTAAACCAAATTTCTTATGCATCATTAAAATAAACGCTGCTCCTACTGACGTTACTCCTAATCCACCAATTTGAATTAATAACGCAATGATGATTCGTCCTAACACATTAAAATGTTCGGCTGTATCAACAGCAATGAGTCCCGTCACACTAACGGCACTTGTGGCTGTAAATAAGGCATCAATATAACTGACGTGAGCACCTTTCATGTGCATAAAAGGTAACACTAATAAAATCGATCCTGTTAAAATAACCAAGAAAAATCCTAACACAACATATTGTGTCGGCTGTAATTTATTGAACTTAAGCATACTTAATCCTCCCTAGTAACTTCTCCATCACTTGCTTTTAACAAATCATCTCAGTATCAAACCTCAACATCATACACTTCCTTTCAATGTTAAAAAGACTTACTAAAAGACGCTATATCTTTTAATAAGCCTCGTCGCTTTGATTTAATCAAAATCAATAGTGACTTCAATAGAGAAATCAAATTACACTTAACATGCTAACTACTTTCTTGTCGATCATCTAAACGATCATGAATTCATCGATTTGATGATAAATCTTCATTATCCCGTTTATTAAATTTTCATCATTTTATTGTAACGTTACTCACTTATCTCTAATTAAGTTGTAACCAGTCCCTTGACTTCTTGTCTTTCTTTTTTTACTTTCGGATACACTTCAAATTCGGTTTCAATTGGCATATTCTCAAAGGCTGCCGAAACCATCAATTTAATTCGATTTAATTGATTGACTTCACTCGCTCCAGGATCATAATCAATCGCTACAATATTCGTTTCTTTATATGCCTTCTTAAGAGATTTAATCACACCTTTTCCAGTGACGTGATTAGGTAAGCAAGCAAACGGTTGCATACAGATGATATTTTTAACATCCATTTCAATGAGTTCAACCATCTCACCTGTTAATAACCACCCCTCACCCGTTTTATGACCTAAAGAAACAAACTGTTGTGCTCCTTTTGCGATTTCATGAATTCCTTTAGGTGACGTGAAGCGGGAACTTTTCTCTAATGCCTCTTTCATGGGTTTACGATACCACTCAATGATTTGAATGACAGATTCTCCGATGATTTTAGACACTTTACTACTCAGTAATAACTTAGAGTCGGTATCATAGGCACAATAAAGTAAGAAATCGACTAATCCTGGTACAACGGCTTCAGCTCCTTCATCTTCTATCACTTGAACGACGTGATTATTTGCAGTTGGATGAAACTTCACCAAAATTTCTCCCACGACTCCAACGCGTGGTTTTAAAACATTAGAAAGTGGTAATTGATCAAAGTCATGAACCATCTTTTTAATATTAGCTTTAAATGATCCGTGACTTGCTTTTCTTAAAGCATCTTTACACGTTTGTTCCCACGTTTGGTAAAGCTGATTGGCAGCCCCTTTTTCAATTTCATAAGGCCGTGTTCGATATAGGAGATTCATTAATAAATCCCCATATACTAAAGCTTGCATCGCTCGATTTAATAAAGGATAGGAGATTTTAAACCCTTCATTTTTTTCAAATCCTTGCGCGCTAAGTGAAATAACAGGCACTTGTTCTAGGCCAGCATCTTGAAGTGCTTTTCGTAAAAATCCGATGTAATTAGTGGCACGACATCCACCACCTGTTTGAGTGATTAAAAGAGCTGTTTGATTGACATCATATTTACCTGATTTTAAGGCGCTTATCATCTGACCGACAACTAAAATAGCTGGATAACAAGCATCATTATTCACATATTTTAATCCTTCATTAATCGCTTCATGATCAATTGCTGGTAAAACATCAACTTGATAACCTGAGTATCGAAAAGCTTCTTGGACTAGATTAAAATGAATCGGTGACATTTGTGGAGCTAAAAGGGTATAGTTTGGTTTCATCTCTTTTGTAAACTCAATGGAATGATAAGCTTTATCAACTTCATGTCTTTCAAACTGATGTTTCTCTCGTTCTAACATGGTTGCCTTTAAAGAACGAAGTCGAATGCGGGCTGCACCTAGATTACTTCCCTCATCAATTTTTAATGTCGTATAAATCTTGGACTGACTGGCTAAGATATCATGAACTTGATCTGTCGTAATCGCATCAAGACCACAGCCAAAAGAATTTAATTGAACTAGTTCTAAATCATCTTGTTTGGAAACAAAGCTTGCCGCCTGATAAAGTCGAGTATGATAAACCCATTGATCAACCACACGAAGGGGTCGCTTAACCTCTCCTAAGTGGGCAACACTGTCCTCTGTCAAAACGACAAGTCCTAGCGAATTAATCATCTCTGGAATCCCATGATTAATATGAGGATCGACATGATAAGGACGTCCGGCTAAAACAATTCCTTTTAAATGATGTGATCGCATATAAAGAAGCGTTTGTTCTCCATTAATACGAATGTCTTCTTTAAATGATTCTAGCTCACGCCAAGCTTTATTCACACTATCGTATATTTCTTGCCAAGATATCTCTAAATGCTCTAGCACATCATACAGTCGTTTCGCTAATTTATCTTTATGATCAAACGGTAAAAATGGATGATAATACTTCACTTGTTTTTCATACAGTTCATCCATATTATTTTTAATGACCTCTGGATAAGAAATAACAATTGGACAGTTGTAGTGATTATTAGCTTTTGGATCTTCTTTTTTAGAATAAGTGAGGGATGGATAAAAAATAAAATCCACATTCTTCTCAACTAAGTTCATCATATGACCGTGAACCAATTTAGCGGGATAACAAACAGATTCTGAGGGAATCGTTTCGATCCCTTTTTCATAAATCGCCTTAGAAGATCGATCAGAAAGAACGACCTCAAATTGTAGATTCGTAAAAAAGGTAAACCAAAAAGGATAGTTTTCATACATATTAAGCACGCGAGGAATTCCGACACGTCCACGCTTAGCATCTTTCGTTGCTAGTGGTTTATAGTTAAATAAACGATTATATTTATATCGAACTAAATTAGGTAACGCTTGATCGCCATTTGATTTTCCTACTCCTTTTTCACAACGATTACCTGAAATAAACGTTTCCCCGTCTAAGAACTTATGAACGGTGAGTAAACACCTATTATTACAAAGTCCACAACGCGTTCCTTTTGTTTTCATTTCAAAAACTTCAAGTGCCGGGGCATCTAATAAACTTGAATGCTCTCCTTGAACATAACGTTCTCTTGCAATTAAAGCAGCTCCAAAAGCTCCCATCATTCCCGAAATATCGGGACGGATCACTTCACGCTCTGACAATAGCTCAAAAGCTCGAAGAACCGCATCATTGTAAAAAGTTCCTCCCTGAACCACAATCTTTTCACCTAATTCGTTCGGATGACGGAATTTGATCACTTTAAATAAAGCATTTTTTATGACGGAATAAGATAGACCTGCTGAAATATCTCCTACTTCAGCCCCCTCTTTTTGAGCTTGCTTGACACGTGAGTTCATAAAAACGGTACAACGCGAGCCTAAATCAACCGGACGCTTAGCCATAATAGCAGACTTTGCAAACTCTTCAATCGTTAAATTCATCGATTTAGCAAAGGTATCTAAAAAAGAACCACACCCAGCGGAACAGGCTTCATTTAATAAAATACTTTCAATATTTCCTTCTTTAATTTTCAAGCATTTCATATCCTGTCCACCAATATCTAAAATGGTATCTACACCCGGACAAAAGTAATCAGCAGCTTTATAATGAGCAATCGTTTCAATTTCACCAATATCTACTTTTAATGCGGCTTTTAATAAGGCTTCTCCATAACCAGTGACCGTTGATTTTACAATTTTAGCGCCTTTAGGAAGCTGTTGATAAAGTTCTTTCAGTACTGAAATACTTGATTGAAGTGGGCTTCCTTGATTACTTCCATAATGGGTGAACAACAACTGTCCCGCTTCATCAATGAGCGCAACTTTTGTGGTCGTTGAACCTGCGTCTATTCCTAAAAAACAATTCCCTTTATAGCCCTTAAGTTTCCCACGAGAAACAGATGATGATTGATGACGTGCTTTAAATCCATCGTAATCTTCTCTTGTCTGAAATAACGGCTGTAATCGGTTAGATTCTTCAACCTCAATTGACTTTATAGCATTGAAACGATCCATCAACTCTGAAAAATCAAGAATTTTTTCATTCACACTTGATAAGGCAGCTCCTAGTGCCACATAAAGCTGAGAATGTTGTGGAAAAACGACTTGGGATTCACTGAGTTGAAGCGTCTCAATGAATCGTTGACGCAGTTCTGATAAGAAATAAAGTGGACCTCCTAAAAAAGCAACGTTTCCTTTAATTGGTCTTCCACAGGCAAGACCACTAATCGTCTGGATCACGACAGCTTGTAAGACAGAAACGGCAATATCTTCTTTAGCCACTCCCTCATTTAGAAGGGGTTGGACATCCGTTTTAGCGAACACTCCACATCTCGCTGCAATCGGGTATATCGTTTGATAATTCTTCGCTAGCTCATTCAAACCAATCGTATCAACTTGTAGTAACGATGCCATTTGATCAATAAAAGCACCTGTTCCTCCCGCACAAGTTCCATTCATTCGCTGTTCGATGCCATCTTTAAAGTAAGTGATTTTAGCATCTTCGCCTCCAAGCTCAATGGCGACATCTACTTCCTTATAATAAAGCTTCGTGACTTTAGTTGAAGCCACCACTTCTTGAATAAATGACACATCTAAATGTTTGGCTAATGACATTCCCCCTGAACCTGTCATCATCATCGTAAATGGGTGAGATTGAATCACTGATTTTGCCTCATCTAATATTTTATTCAGCGTCTTTAAAATATCTGCAAAATGGCGTTGATAGTCACTAAATACTATGTTTTGCTGATCATCTAAGATCACGACTTTAATCGTTGTTGATCCAATATCAACCCCTATATGAAGTATATTTTTCCCCATCTTATTCGCAGTATTTCTGCTTCTCCCCCTTCTCATTGATGCTATTTTCGCCTATCCTCTTTTCTTATTCATTTTTAATCTTTCAATTATAAAATTATTATAAGTTATATCCATTTTTTAGCAAGTATTCTTTCTTAAAATTCAATTAAAACATATGCATCTGTAACGTTTCATAGAATTAAAAATAAAATTAAACCCCTTTCTTTTAAGTGATGCATGAATTTAAGTCATTATATTGAGTAGAAATAAACTAGCTAACGGCTAATTCCTCGTCATGAACTTTATTAGAAGTTGAATGAAAGATCTCCTCTTAAATAGGCTTATCCATTAATGAAAAATATGATGACTACAACGTTAAGAGACACCTGCTTGATGATATAGCAACTAGTTGTTAAACACTATCTAATAGGATATAATACCCATAAAACTCATAGGGGGGATTTTATAATGAATAATAAATTAACTGACGTGGTCTATTTTAAAAGAATTAAAACTTTTATAACCAAACATAAACAAGGATTCATTTTTATCATGGGGATTTTATTGATTTTATTGGCGTATCCACTTGCAACGATGCTTTCAACCCAAATCATCATACACGATGCTAATTCCTATCAAACGACTTACGACCCACAAAAGGCATTTTATCTAATCTTTTCGTTCTTCTTATCAGGAAGTTTGATTTGTATTTTCTCTATGAAACAAAAATAAATATAAAAAGAGTTCCATTCGATCATCGAATGAAACTCTTTTTTGTTATTCGTTAATATTTAAAACAATTACTTTTTCGCGCGTCATTGAATCAATACTACGACGGACTCCTTGAATACCTAGTCCTGACTTTTTCACTCCTATAAAAGGAAAATGATCAGGTCCTCTTTCCGTTCGACCATTAATTTGCACTGATCCTGTTTCAAGTTTTCGAGCAATTGTTAAAGCTTGATCAATATTTTGAGTAAAGACACTAGCCTGTAGTCCATATTCAGAAGCATTTGCAATGTCAATTCCTTCTTCTAAAGAAGAAATACGAATAATTGGTAAAACAGGTCCAAATGGCTCTTCCCACGCAATACGCATCTCTTTCGTAACGTGATCTAGTATCGTTGGATAAATCAGATTGTCTTTACGTTCACCACCGAGTACTAACGTTGCACCCTTTTGTAAAGCATCATCAATTAACCCTTGAACAAAATCTGCCGCCTGCTGATCGATTAAAGGAACGATCGTCGCATTTTCTTCTGGGGAACCAACTGATAATTTTTCAACTTCTAACTTAATTAATGATAGTAGTTCATCTGCTACGGAATCATGAACTAAAACACGTTTAATAGCTGTACAGCGTTGTCCTGAATAAGAGTAGGCACCTGAAACAATCTGTTTACTAGCAAGCTTTAAGTTAGCATCTTCACAGACAATCGCTGGGTCTTTTCCTCCTAATTCCATGACGAGCGGAATCATTTTTGCTTTTTGTGCAATTCGCTCACCTGTTACTGTTCCACCCGTAAACGTCACCATTGAAATATCTTTATGTTCAACTAAATAATCTCCAATAACTGAACCTTTTCCTGTCACTAAGTTTAATACACCTGCTGGAAGATTTGTTTTTGCTAATGCTTCAATCATTTTAATTCCACTGATTGATCCTTGTGTCGCAGGTTTGAAAATCACACTGTTTCCTGTAATTAGGGCAGGCGCTAACTTAGCTGCTGCTAAATTGACAGGATAGTTAAACGGTGAAATCGCAAGAATGACTCCAAGGGGTACTCGTTCTACAACTGCAAGTTTTGAACGACTTCCACCAGGAAAGTTCTCACCATTTAAGCTTTGACCCCTTGAATGAATCGCCTCGTCAACTGTGTAACGAATTAAATCAACAGTTCGCTCCACTTCTTTGACTGCATCTTGATAAGCCTTACCGACCTCTTGCATCACAGTTGTTGCTAATTCCTCTTTCATTTTCAACAACTCATCAGCCCATGCCTGTAAGTAATGAGCACGCTCATAAATACTCTTTTTCGCCCAACTTTTCTGTGCTTCTTTTGCCCCCTGAATACACTGATCGACTTCTTCTTGTGTTAAAGCTTGAACAAAGCCAATCGTCTTTTTTAAATAAGGAGACTGAATCTCAACTGTTTCACCAGATTCACTCTTCTTCCATATTCCCTGACTATAATACTGATATATACTTTCCACGATGAACTCACCATCTTCCATATTCATTGATATCCATAAATATCTATCTTTTATTTTTTCAAAATTACTTATCATTATTTCGTTCTCATGATCTATAAAAATCAAAATCCATGACACCTGTTCAGAATAAACCTCAGTGATTTAAAAATGAACAGTTAAGTATTAACACAACTCTTACATCGTTAAAAATTAAGCTAAACTGACAAAACAAATAGTGAAAAACTTTTAACTTTAAGAATCATTATCAAACCTAAACAATAATAACGTACATTTTTTATTGTCGATTAGATTTTTTTAAAATCGCTAGAGGTCCCTGAGACCATAGTATGTTTAAAAGATTAAAATAGATACACCTTTTTATTAACCACCTTAAAGAGATTCTTCTGATATAGCCGATCAAACGAATGAATAGGCATAATTGCTTAAAGATTTCAGCAGATTTAACTTAAAATAGTTAC
Organism: Turicibacter sp. TJ11; assembly: GCF_021497505.1. Classification (NCBI taxonomy): domain Bacteria; kingdom Bacillati; phylum Bacillota; class Erysipelotrichia; order Erysipelotrichales; family Turicibacteraceae; genus Turicibacter; species Turicibacter sp. TJ11. The sequence continues at coordinate 1,651,453 of NZ_CP069349.1, forward strand.
TCCAAAAAAATTTTTATTATATCTAGACACTGTTTTTTTACGTTTGTATATCTTAGTATTAATGAACGCTCAGTCTTTTATAGCATCAACTAAAAAGGAGTGATCAAAAATGAATCAAAACTCTTTTAAACAAATACTACATGAGTTGTTTTTGATTTGCTTTTCAAATGTTGTTCTAGCAAGTGTTTGATGTATTTTAACACGTGATTACTATGAAAGTCACAGTAGACTTATCTATGATTCTTTTAATTTATTCTATGAGTTTAAGACGTTATTTATGATAAATCTGCTCACATCTATGAAAAATAAAGTCCATTCATTAATGTTTTGGATAAATGACTATAGAATCTCATCAAAAAAAGTTAATCATCTATCCCCTTACCTTTCAGATTTTCAGACTTAACTTCACTAGCTCACTTTTATATTTTCATATTTTTACACATAATCTCTTGATAGATTTTAGGAGGAATGAAAATGAAAAAAGCCTATCTTTACTTATTGATCGGTACTATCTTAATGTTTTTTTCACTTAGAATCGTTCACTTAGACTTAATCATTCATCTTTGTAGTTATTTACTGATCACCTATGCTTTATTTTTAATAAATGAAAAATATCAAAGCTTTACGTTAACATTTGCTAGCCAATTAATGATTGGACTTTTTTTATTTGAAATATTACAAGTTGGAAATGCTCCGACTTCACCTTTCTTATTAACGACTATTTTAAATACGTTGATTCTTGTGAATCAATTATTCGTTTTTTATCTCGTTATTAAATCAGAAAGTGATGTGACAGAATCATTTCATGTTTTTAAATATAAGCGGATGGATATTTTTATTAGTTTAAGTCTGTTTATTTTATATCTCTTTTCTTACTTTAGTTTCTTTGCCTCTTCTTTATTTAACATTCTTCATTTATATTTCTTTTTCTTTCTTATTTATGTTTTTTATAAATTCTATCATTGGCATCATCATTCCTCGTAGCTCTTGTTCTTTGTTTTTTTAATAATCTTAATAAACAAAAAGATTAAGCTCCGACGAACTTAATCTTTTTTCATTTATTCAACCGTCTTTTTATGATGTGGTTTAGCTACCTCATCAAAATGATTCATTAATTCTTGAAGACGATTTCTTAATTCCTCTCCCTCAATAGGCTGACCATGACTAACAATTGCTAGTTGTGGATTTAAATCAATAATTTTTTGGATGGATTTTTTAGCCTCTTCCCAGTTCGTTGTAAAATATTTAGGAGGGCCACTTACTGTTTCATGCTGAGATAACACTGACATCAAAGATTCTTGTTTGACCGTTGTAAAAGCATCTGATGCAATTAACACTCCATCGCGCTCTCTAAATAAAGCAATTTGTCCTTCTGTATGTCCCGGAACTAAAATAAAGCGCCATTCAGGTAAATGGGGAATCGTCCCGTCTTCTGGCAATGGATGAACACGATCTCCTAAATCGATACTTGTATGTGGAAAACTTTTAGAAAGTTTAGCAATCCATCCATCATCCACTTCAGTATCTGCTAGTGGATAATCTTTTTTTCCTGTTACATAAGGCAGTTCTAGTGGATGAATATAAACTGGAACATCCCAGTGAGTAGCTAGTTCAAATACGGATCCGACGTGATCAAAATGCCCGTGTGTTAAGATAATAGCTTCTGGCTTTTTTCCCAAACCTAGTTCATCTTCCACAACATGACGAATAAAATCACCTGAATTTTCAAGTCCTGTATCGACTAAAACCCATTGATCTTTTTGTTTACCAAGTCCACTAATAATACAAGCATTTGAAACTGTAAATTCTAATAATAAAATATCTTTTCTAACCCAGCATTTTGTTCGGGTTAAAGTAGATAAGGCTTCTACTAACATATTTCCCATTTTATTTCGCTGTTATCATCGTCTTTTAACAGCTACCTCCTTTAATCACTGATTAAAAATAAATCTAAATCTCACAAATTTATCATTCTTTACTTTAGTAATTCCAAACTAAAGTACTCGGTGTTGGTTGAAAAAAGTGAATCATTTTTCTCTTATGTTTTATGCGTATATCTATCGATAGATTATGCATTTTACTAAGTTCTATTCTTTTGTCTTGTGTTTAACTCCTTCTGAGCTATATAAAATAAAAGCCGGCAACACTCTAGATTATTCTAGAATGATGCCGGCTTACCTTTTTTAATATCGTTTATAAGATTACTTTTAATGATCAGTAGATTAGTATGGAGTTTACTTAAACAAGATATTTTTCTACAAGTGCATGAAAGGCTGCTTCTTCTTTAACTCTATAATCTTCAAAATCAAGATTTGACTTTTCGATATCTTGTGCTAATTCATATAAAAATTCAGGAATTTGTGTTGCTAACATTTCCCCATAACTATGTCCTAATACCGTTTCATCAGCACTAATTTTTCCCCCAACACTAAACGTAAAGCATTCAGCCAAAGTTCCGTCCACTTTTTTCTTTTTACCAGTAAATCCAATCGATCCAATTTGATGGACACCACATGAATTATGACATCCTGATAAAAAGACTCGCGGTAAAATATCTTTATTATAATTTCTATCTTTAAAATATTGTAAAATCTCACGTAAGGTTGATTGACTATTACATAAACCAACTTGACATGTTGGAACTCCAATACAAGAAATACTTTGTTCTAATCTTGTGTTACCACTCATCTCATCCGTTAACTGTAAAAATTGTTTAGCTTCTTTTGCCGTTAAGTTTCTAAAACACATTCCCTCTTCCATCGCTAAACGAACTTCTATACCTTCAACTGACTCAATAAATGAAATTAATTTTTCAAAGTCTACTAACTCCAGTTGTCCCCCCACTGGTTGTAAATAAACACTATACAATCCTGATTGTTTTTGAGCAAACAAACGTGGATGTTCTAGTAATTCAGGCTCAGCCGTTTTAGTGATGGTTGAATTTGTGATTTCTGTTAACTCTAAACCACCTTTTTCCCTTAACTGATCCACATATTTTTGATAAGCTGCTAATGTTTCTTTTTCTCCGAGTTTTTCAACAATATAACGAACACGCGCTTTATTGCGATTCTCATAATCGCCTTCAGCCATAAATAGTTGAACCATTGCCTCCACATAGTACAGCACGTCACTTGGTTTAATGAGTGGCTCATATTTAAGAGCAAGACGAGGATTTTGACCAAGACCTCCTCCTAAATAAACTTGAAAGTATTGTTTTCCATCTTTGGTCACTGCTAAAAAACCTAAATCTTGAACACGGCAGTGTGCCTCATCTGCATCACTACATGAAAAAGATACTTTCAATTTTCTTGGTAACTTATATTTATAAATTTGTTTTAAAAAGTAATTTCCTGTCGCTAATGCATAAGGTGTTACGTCAAAAGCTTCATTTGGATCAACTCCAGATAAAGGAGAGATGGCGACATTACGTGGAAAATCGCCCCCCGCTCCACGTGTATACAAATCATGATCGAGCGCCTCTTTCATTAAATCACAGATTTCATCAATCGATAACCCGTGTAACTGAATGGCCTGACGTGTTGTTAAGTGAATACGTTCTACACCATATTTTTTGGATAAATGATCAATCACCTTCATGTCTTCTAACGTTAAAACACCTGAAGGAATACGTAATCGAATCATCATGTCTTCTTTATTACGATGAGCATAAACACCAAAACCACCTGAAGCATGTTTAAACTTCATCACACTTAACTCACCATTTACAAACTGATGCCCCATCTCACGAAAATCTTCTATTTCTGAATATAAAACTTCTTTTAATTCCCTCATCTAATCACTCCATTTCAATTCATTAATGAATGACTACATCTCATTTTAATTATACCAAATAAATCCAAAACATTCATGATTAAACTGATGCTAACTATTATTTCATTAGTCATTCGATAAATCGCCCATTCACTCAAATCAACATCATCAATCTCTATTTTTTCTAATAATCTTTAGTAAATAATATGTGTTGATGGCTTATAAATGAGTAAAATTTTTAAAACTTAGACTTCTCCCGGGCTTAAATAGCTGTTCTCAATAAGTTTTATTTGAACTGATAGATCATATTCACTCATAAATAGAATATATTACCAAAACTCGCTTTAATTAATCGCTTTCATCTGTTAAGATGAAGTTGTATGTTTTACATGAGGGGGACTTAAAAATGGAATTTAATGAGTTAAGAGTTGCTGATCTGTTACATGGGGCAGATTATAATCCTGAGCAATGGCTCGATCGCCCAGATATTTTAGCTAAAGATATTGAGTTAATGAAAGAAGCTCATTGTAATGTAGTGAGTATAGGAATGTTCTCCTGGTCGATGCTTGAACCAGAAGAAGGAGTTTATCAGTTTGAATGGCTAGAATCAGTCATTAATAATCTTTTTGATCATGGAATTTACACGATTCTTTCAACGCCAAGTGGCGCTCGTCCACCTTGGTTAGCTCAAAAATATCCTGAAGTCTTACGTGTTGAGAAAAATCGCGTTCGTAACTTGTTTGGACTTCGTCATAATCACTGCTATACCTCACCGATTTATCGTGATAAAGTCGCACAAATTAACGGTGAGTTAGCTAAACGTTTTGCCAATCATCCAGGAGTTATCTTATGGCATCTTTCTAATGAATACGGGGGAGAATGCCACTGTCCACTTTGTCAGGAAGCTTTTCGTCAGTGGTTAAAAGATAAGTACCAAACACTTGATGCCTTAAATCAAGCTTGGTGGACAACGTTTTGGAGTCATCGATATACCTCATGGGATCAAATTGAAAGTCCCGCTTTACATGGAGAGATGATGTTACATGGACTTAATTTAGATTGGTATCGTTTTGTCAGCCATCAAACCCTTGATTTTGTTAAATGGGAAAAGGAAAGTGTGAAATCTTACAATCCTCATCTTCCTGTTACCATCAATATGATGTATTACTTCTATGGCATTAATTACTTTGACACGAAAGATTTAATTGATGTTGTTTCTTGGGATTCTTATCCTGTTTGGCATAAAGCTGGGACAACCGATTTAGACATTGGCTGTGATACAGCCATGATGCATGACTTAATGCGTTCTATTAAAAATAAACCTTTTTTATTAATGGAAAGTACGCCAAGTATGACGAACTGGCAAAATGTCGCTAAATTAAAAAAACCAGGCATGCATATGCTTTCTTCTATGCAAGCAATTGCTCATGGTTCAAATTCTGTTCAATATTTTCAATGGCGTAAAAGTCGTGGAGCCTCTGAAAAATTTCATGGTGCCGTTATCGATCATTACGGAAAATCTGATACGCGCGTTTTTCGTGAAGTCTCTGAGCTAGGAATTCGACTTGAGCAACTATCACCTTTAACAAAAACATGTAATCAAGCACAAGTTGCTATTCTTTTTGATTGGGAAAATCGTTGGGCTATTGATGATATGCAAGGTCCTCGTAATATTGGAATGCATTATAAAGAAACCGTTCAACAACATTATAAAGCCCTTTGGAAGCTCGGTACTTCGATTGATTTTATCGATATGAACAGTGATATTTCTTCTTACCAAATCGTCATTGCTCCAATGATGTACTTACTTCGCAACAACTTTGAACAAAAACTAAAAGCCTTCGTTGAGGCAGGAGGAACATTAGTCACGACTTATTGGTCAGGAATTGTGAATGAAACGGATCTTTGCTATTTAGAAGGAACACCTCATGGATTAATGGACGTTTTAGGTCTTCGAAGTGAAGAAATTGATGGTTTATTTGATGGTGAAACAAATAGTGCTTCACCAACGACATCTTCATGGTTAACAAAAGACAAAACTTATACATGCTCACAGTTATGTGATTTAATCATTCCAAGTACGGCTCAAACTCTTATGACTTATAACGAAGATTTTTATCAAAATAAGCCTGCCCTAACGGTTAACTCCTTTAAAGAAGGACACGCGTATTATATTGCCACAAGATTTGAAGATGATTTTTATGATGAATTTTATACACAACTTTTAAAAGAAACAAAAATTTACCGTCCACTAGACATCCCTCTTCCTGAAGGAGTCATTGTGACGTATCGTGATGGCTATTTATTTTTGCAAAACTTTAATCATCATGAAGTCACTCTTTCAGCTCTTCCAACTACGTATCAGCTTATCGATAGTAACCAAGATATTTATCATGATTTTATCCTTCAACCATTTGAAGTCATCATCATTCACGAATAATTGTTATGATGTAAAATTAAAAAGCCTCCTAAGTTAGGAGGCTTTTTGATTAGATTAATTCAATATGGTTCATATCTAGTTTATATTTAACATCTTTACGTTCAACGATGACATTAATTTTTTCCTTTAATGTTTCATCTTCCATGAGTTTTGTAATTAACTCTTTTGTTGGATTAATCGCAAAAGGTGTCCCTACGGCATGAAACATCGTTAAGTCTCCTGTCGTATCTCCATATGCATAACTTTGGCTTAAATCAATATCATACTTTGATTGAAGTTCATTAATCGCCTTTTGTTTACTAACCGAATCCCACATTGGAATCACATTTCCATTATAACGACCTAATTCGTCTGTTTCATAAATCGTTCCTCTAAAGTCATCCATCTTATACTTCATCGCCATTTTACTAACTAACTCCATTGGCGAACCTGATATCGCAATGACAATGTGACCTTGTTCTTTATGCCACTTCATTCGTTCACGTGTAAACGTATAAATACGATCACCTTTTTGATTAATCACTTTTTGTGCGACATGATCAATATGCTCTTTACTAACGCCTAAAATCGCTTGTTTATAAGCATCTACCATTTTTAATAAATATTCATCATAATCACCTTCTCGGCGATCCCATTTTAAATAAACTGGTTTTACCTCGTTATGCCAAACGTCTTCTTCAATTAATTCATATTTGATAATCTTTTTAAAGACTTCTGTAATGAGTCCTTCACGATAAATCGTTCCATCAATATCAAAAAATGCTGCAATTTTCGTCATGTTATCCCTCCATTTTTATCGTTTGATTCACTAATGATTCATTCATTAAAATCTTAATCTTATTGTTAACCAATGCTGTTCCGACTATTATAACAAACTCAAATAAAAAATCAATACATTTATCTTTTAAAATCGTGACTTGTTATATCATACGTCAACCTTTCAAAAGATAAACAAAAAATCAAGACATCTTTATTGTTTACAAATAAGCCAATCAATTCAGATTATTGTTTTAGCGTCAAAAAACTTTAGAGCTAGTCAATGTATTCTCTTTTAGTTAGCGTACTGAAAAAAGACTGCATCCTAATTAATACAGTCTTTTAGCTTATCTACTCAAGTTTATTAAAACAAATTTTTACTTTTTCAATTCGTTTATCTTTGATACCTTCTACTTTAAATAAAACATCTTCAACTTCAACCATGCACTCTTCTGATTCATTAGGAATATAGTCTATTTGATTAATTAAAAACCCACCTAATGTATCATAATCATCTGTTTCTTCATCGATTTTTAGATTTAGTTTATCGTTTAATTCTTTAATGGTAATTAATCCATTAACAAGATAAGTCGTATTGTCTACTTTTTTAATAGCAGGATCATCTTCATCGTATTCGTCATTAATATCCCCCATGACTTCCTCGATAAGATCTTCAATCGTCACAATTCCTGAAAATCCACCATATTCATCAATTAAGACAGCTAAATGATTTTTTGACTTTTGTAACTCTTTAAATAATTGATCAATATTTTTACATTCAGGTACAAAAGAAGGAGTATGAAGGAGTTTTCTAATGTCAACTTTCTCAAATCCTACCTTGTAAGCTTCATTAAAAAAGTCTTTAAGGTATAAAACACCTATAATGTTATCAATATCACCTTCATAAACCGGAATACGTGAATATTTCTCATCTAACAATTCATTAATACATAGCTTTTGCTCGATATTAATCATGTAGACTTCCGTTCGCGGAGTCATGACTTCTTTAGCTAGCTTATCATCAAAATCAAAGATACTATTAATCATTTCTTTTTCAATTTGATTAATCACACCATGCTCTTCTCCTGCATCTACAAGTGATTTAATTTCTTCACGTGATACTTTTTCTTCTAAGTCAGAATCATTGATCCCGAGTAAATGAAGTAATAAGTTGGTTGATAAAGATAACAATTTAACAAATGGTTTCGTTAGTTTAGAAACAAAGACAATCGGTCTGACCGATAACATCGCAATCTGTTCTGATTTTTGTAAAGCAATTCGCTTTGGCACTAACTCACCAAAAACGAGCGTAAAATAAGATAACAGCAAGGTAATCACAACAAGTGCAACTGACTGTGCATAAGGAACTCCAATTTGTGATAGGTAATATCCTACCACCTCTGAAACGCCAGTTGCTGCTGATGCACTTGAGAAAAATCCTGCTAACGTAATCCCTACTTGAATCGTTGATAAAAACTTATTTGGTTCTTCTAATAACTGAACAAGTAAGGTTGCTCTCTTATTTCCATCATCTGCTAACATTTTCATTCGATTTCGATTGACTGAAACAATCGCCATCTCTGCTGAAGCAAAGAATGCATTTAACGCGGTTAATACGAAAATCAAAATAAATTGTGAAATTAAACTCGTCGGCTCGGGGTCCATAAACTTTATCTCTCCTCTATATTATAAAATTTACGCTTATTCTAGCATATGGAAGATTATTCCGTAAGATATATCTTTATAATTACATAAAATTTCTACTTATTATATATATCTATTAGAACATCTTCTCTACTTCTCATATCATATTCAATTCATCTTATCAGGGTAACACCTCTACTTAGAGTTTATAACTCTTCCTACTTACTGGTTTTGATCTTTTTAAGAGTCATTTAAGTAAAAGTTTACGTTATAAAAAAGATTGTATTCCTCACTTAAATTTGTGGATATAGGCATCATACCAATCTGTTTTCCATCCTTGTTCTTTGCAAAATGATAATAACTCATTTTCGTCATTAATTCCACGTTCAGTAATCAGTCGATGAGTTTCCTTATTCACAATTAAGCCATTATCAATATGATCCGATAGTTCACGATACATGGCTTGACTCCGAATATGCGAAAATTCACAACTTCTAATAATAAGTGGCTCTCCTGTTAATTCATCATGCGTGAGTTTATATTTCGTACGGCGCTTCTTTTTTAATTTTTTACGTGCCTCATTTAACGTGTAGTCATATTCTAATCGTTGTAATCTTACACTTTCACAAGTATTAATCGCATCATAAAATTTCTTAGAGGCTTCTAAATTCAGTCCCTTTTTTCCCGCTCCATTTTCTTCAATTGTTTTGGCTAATAGTTCTAATACTTTATATCCTCTGATATAAAGCTCTCCGTTAAAGTTACACTTAAATTCACTCGATAATCTCATAACTAAAAACTGTGCATTTGCTTTATTAGTTCGTATAATACTGTGTAATTTGTTCTTTTTAACCCACATCCATCCTTTTTCATCAATGAGGATACTATCTCGCCAGGCTCGTTGTAATTCTGATTTAACTTTTTGGGTAATTTGATTTTCAAGCACTGGTTCTGTATAGTTTAAATCCTTTCCTTGTCGGTATGGTATAAGCTCATTTTTCACAGTAATAATTAATCCCTCCCAACCATTTGATTATATAAATCATTCAGTTGAGCCATCGCTTCACTTGCCTTTTGATGATGACAAAGATCGGGGTGAATCACTTTAGAAATTTTATCTCGCCATGATTTAGCTTGACGTTGATCACTGAAATGCGTACTTTTAATATTCAGTTTATTCATTCGTAACTGTCCATCTAACTCTGTTAAATAAAAAATATACTCACTAGCAAGACTAGTAAAGTAATCACTGTCATTAACACGATCATTAACTCGTTCTTTACTCACTTCAACTGATGGATGTTCATTTACTTTTAATGTTTCAAGTTTTTGTTTAAAACTACTAATAGCCTCTATTAGTTCGTTCCAACTACGACCGGTAATATGAATATGTTTTCCCCCATCAAGCTTAATTTGCCTTCTAACTTCATTAAAAGTTCCTAATTGTTTTAGTTCTTCTGAATCTTTAACTTTTAACCACTCCAAACGAATCCCCCCATTTCACTATCATCTATTATCACTGTATTCAGAAAAAAGAGGTAATATGAACAGAAAAAAGCATCGATCATTTCCTCAATCATCGATGCTTTTTTTATATGTATTTATTCATTTCTAACACGATTTTTAAAAACAAATGATCGAATTGTTACTCAGACATCTTAAAGTAAAATGAATCGACCACTAGTCTAACTTAAATATTATCTCTCATAAGAGATGTCCTAAACTTACGTTTATCTTGAGATGGGAACTAAAACGTCACAAATTTTTAATTTATTTGAATCATCCTTCATGAGTTGCCACATTTCTAATTGAGCATTCATCACAGGTTTACGCGGTGCGACAAGTTTGTAACTTCCATCTGATTGTAGTTCGTACGCATTCGTATTATCACTTAAATAAATCTCTAAAATTTGTTTCATCTTTTCTTTAATGGTTTCATCTTCAACAATTCCCATCGTTTCTACGCGTCGACTTAAATTACGATACATCCAATCAGCACTTGAAATATAAAACTCCTCATCTCCATCATTATAAAAATAATAAATGCGACTATGCTCGAGCAATCGTCCAACAATACTTCGTACTGTAATATGATCACTAACTCCTTTAAGTTGTGGACGTAAGCAACAAACTCCTCTAACAATTAATTCAATTTTAACGCCTGCCGCTGATGCTTCGTACAATTTCGTAATGAGTTGTTTATCATATAATCCATTCATCTTAGCAATAATATGTGCCTTTTTTCCCGCTTTAGCATGTTTAATTTCTCGATCAATGAGCATTTCAAACTTTAAACGCAGTTTATGAGGAGCAATCGTTAACTTCTTCATTCGATCAGCCGACGCGTAGCCAGATAGCATGTTAAATAAGATCGATGCATCTTCACCAAATTGATAATCTGATGTTAAAATCCCCATATCTGTATAAAAATTAGCTGTAACATCATTATAATTCCCTGTACCAAAATGAACGTAACGTCTTAATCCCTCTTTTTCTTTACGAACGATTAATAATATTTTACAGTGTGTTTTTAAGCCAATGACACCATAAATCACATGACAACCTGACTTTTCAAGTTTTCGTGCCCAATGAATATTATTTTCTTCATCAAATCTCGCTTTTAATTCAACTAAAACAGTCACTTGCTTTCCGTTTTCTGCGGCACGTGCTAAAGCTTCAACAATTGGAGAGTTTCCGCTCACACGATATAAGGTTTGTTTAATCGCTAAAACTTTCGGATCATCTGCTGCCTGTTGGACCATTTTTACAATCGGATCAAATGATTGAAAAGGATGGTGTAGCAAGATATCCTTTTCTTTTAAGACATCAAAGATCACTCGCTCCTTTAATTCTGAAATAGAATTTGGAATCTTACGTTTAAATTTTAACTCTTCGTAACCTTCAATACTTGCAAGCTTTGATAAAAAAGTGAGATCGACTGGGCCATGAACACGAAACGTATATTCATCTTCTATTTCTAATTCTTCTTCTAGAATCGTCACCACTTCTCTTGGAGCTTGTGATTCAATTTCAAGACGAATGACTTCTCCCCATTTTCTTTGTTTTAATGATTCTTCAATCGTTTCTAATAAGTCTTCTGCTTCTTCTTCATCCACATGCATCGCCGCATTTTTAGTAATCCGATAACAGCAACTATGTAAAACATCATGACTGCTAAAGAGTTCAGATAACTTTGGTTTAATTAAATCCTCAAGTAAAATATGAACTGATCCTGTTTTTGTAGGAACACGAACGATTCGTGGTAACACAGATGGAACTTGAATGGTTGCAAAAACTTGTTCATAATCTTGTTTACCTATGAGTAACAGTCCAATATTTAACGTCTTATCTAAAATTAACGGAAACGGACGTGCTTGATCAATGACCATTGGAGTTAAAACTGGATAAATCTGCGTTTGATAGTAATAATCCATATAACCTTTGGTTTTTTCATCTAACTGCTCATACTTCACTAGCTCGATGTCATGAGTCTTTAATTCCTCTAGTAATTGATCATATGTCTCATACAGGTCACTAACTAGTGTTCTTGTCTTAAACAACGATTCTTTCATTCGTTGAATCGGCGTACGTCCTGAAATATCTAACGAATTGAGTTCCGCTTGACATAAATCATATAAACCTGCAACTCTAACCATAAAAAACTCATCTAAATTAGAGCTAACAATGGATAAAAACTTGGCACGCTCCAGTAATGGATTCGCATGATTCTTTCCCTGATCTAATACTCGTTGATTAAACTCGATTAAACTTAATTCTCGATTAAAAAAATGACTTGGTTGATCTAACGACTTCATCCTCTATTTCTCCCTATTCTATCTACCTATTTTTAATCATATTATCGACTTCAAATGAATTAATCTTCTGTAATATTTTTATTAACTTTTTGTTAAAACATTCGTCTTTTTTTGATTTCATTAAAATCATATCGGTCTTTTCTAATATTCTATGCTCTTTTGCTATATTATATATATAAGCCTAGATAAATTTTCTAGAGAAAAAGTTCTTAGCGTCATCATGATTTTTTACAAGATAGATTTATTTCTAACACATGTAGAGAAATTTTAAAAAAGATTAGTTTTATTAGGATTTAAAAAATTCATAAACTAAAACTCATATTAACTAATAAAATACAGCTACAAAACGAGTGATTAAGATTAATTTTGAAATCAGAATCAAATAATATCACTCATAATCAAAAGATAAAGGTGTGATTTGATTGAAAAGATTGAGCATTATCGACATAGGTTCAAACTCAATTAAAGTTTTAATTGCAACACTGTATTCGGACCGTTACTACGATATTATTAAAGAGGAAAAAGTCCCTTTTCGTATCAGTCAATTTTTAAGTCCTGATCAAACGTTAACTGAAGAAGGAAGCAAACAATTACTTGATATTTTAAGTTACTTTAAACATTTAAGTGATTATCATCGCGTGGATCAAATTCTAGCCATTGCAACAGAAGCGACTCGTCGTCTCAAAAATGCTACTGAACTCCTGGCTCGTATCCAAAACCAACTTCAAATTTCGGTTGAACTTCTTCCTGGAGAAACCGAGGCGTATTATGGTTACCTCGCAACCCTTCATACCATTGATTTGTCTGATTACCTTCAAATTGATATTGGTGGATCAAGCATGGAAATTGTTTTAGTGAAAAATAAGAAATTAATACATGCTGTCAGTCTTCCACTAGGTGCTATTGCGACGAGTAAACAATTTAATTTATCAGAGGAAATTACTAAAGAAAAAGAAGACACTTTCAATGAATTTATTCAATCTTCTTATCAGCAGATTCCTTGGTTAAAAGAAGCCATTCATCTACCGATTGTTGGGATTGGCGGAACAGTACGAATGATTAGTAAAATCTATCGCCAATCAACTGGCGATACGATTAAACTTCAACATCACTATAAACTATCCAATAAAAATATAAATACCGTCTATGAACTCCTCGCTCCTTTGCCACTTAAAGATCGTTTAACGATTAAAGGGATGTCAAAGGAACGTGCTGATATTGTTTTAGGCTGCCTCATGACTGTTCAATCACTGATGCGATACATTGACTCTAAAGAACTCATCATTAACCGGTACGGAATTCGACAAGGACTATTATTTAAAAATCTTCAACTCCCTGCTCATTCTGTGTTAGACTATTCTATTTGTAACTTACTCATTCATTTTAAGTTAGATGAACATTACAATGATCGACTTAAGCAGTCGACATTAACAATTGCTAATCAACTCGGTATAAACGATCACTCTTCTTTAAGTACTTTAAAAGTAATAAGTAAACTGCATCAAATCGGTCAGGTTATTTCTGCACAAAACATCAATAAACATACGTTTCACTTGTTGATGAATCTTCAAATTAACGGACTTGAACCGAAAGAGCAACTAATGGCTGCTTATTCCATTAAACTTCTTGATCGCTTTAACATAAAAAACGAACATGCTAATCTTTTAACAGACGAAGATTTAATGAAATGTAAACAATATGCACTCATTCTTCAACTAGCAAACGAATTAATTGCACTCATCCATGAATTTGATGAACTTAAAATCAGTTCAGATACAATCAATATCCAACTCTCTCACCCCATTCCTCATCTTTATATCAACAAAATTAATCACTTATCCACTTTATATGAAGAAGTATTTCATCGCCAATTACTCATCAACCAGCTATAATCACGAAGAACTATCTACACTCTAAATCTTTAATGATATTTATTAATGAGAACACGAATCATTCAGTTAGCAAGGTCATCTATTATATATTAAAAAGAGGATTAACGAGGACAATGAAAAAGGAGCTTATTATTTTAAAATAATAAGCTCCTTTTTCAATAACTATAATTCTTTTGAACGTTCAATTGCACGTTGTTTGAAAATTTTCATTTCTTGCATTAATGCTTCTTTAATCTCCTGTTGATTAAAAATAGATTGCTTTTCCTTTAACACACGTACCCCATTAATCCAGACACTATCCACATTTGAAGCATTTGCACTATATACAATGGCTGAATATGGATCATAAATTGGGAACATATTTACCGAGTTTGTTTCAATCAAAACAAGATCCGCTTTTTTACCAACTTCTAATGAGCCAATTTTTTCATCCATCTTTAACACTTTCGCTCCTTCAATCGTCGCTAACTTTAAAATTTCTTCTGCTTTAAATAATGACCGATCTTTATAATGTGTTTTTTGAGCATAAACTGTTGTTTTCATTTGAGTAAATAAATCCAGTGTATTTCCACTACTTGGCCCATCCGTTCCAAGTCCAACTGTAATTCCATGCTGCACCATTTCTTTAATAGGTGAAATCCCTTTTCCAGCTTTCATATTCGATCCTACACAATGTGCTACACTTGTTCCACGTGCGGCCATTAACTTCATATCATGTTCATTGACATGAATACAATGCGCAGCTACTAAGCGATCACTCAACACACCAATTGAATCTAAATATTCCACTGGTGTCATATTATAATTTTCACGAAATTCCTTCATTTCATAATCCATTTCAGCGACATGCATAGAAATTAACGTATCGTATGTCTTGGCAATTTCGTGGGCCGCCTTTAATGCAGAAGCGTCATTTGTATTCGTTGCATGAGGTGCAATGATTGGTGTCACTAATTCATGTGATTTCCAGTTACGAATAAAATTCTCACTATAGTCAAGGCCACCATATGCTTCTTCACAATCACATGTTGGAAAGTTAATAACCGTCTCTCCAAGAACTCCGCGCATTTGCATCTCATCGCATGCACGTGCCACTTCCTCTTCAAAGTAGTACATATCTAAAAACGTCGTTACACCACTACGTTGCATCTCTAAAATACCATAACGTGCTGCTTCATAAACTAATGATGCATTCATACATTCAATTTCGAGCGGAAATAAGTAACGGCGAAGTCGATCCGGACAGTCATCTCCTAATGATCGAAAAGGAATCATTGAAACGTGCGCATGTGTATTAACCATTCCTGGAATCAGTAGGCCTCCCATCGCATCAATCACTTCATCCGCATCTTCTGCTAATAAAGCATCATAATCACCCACATAAGTAATTTGATCATCTTCCATCATTAACATTCCTTGTGGATAGGTTGATAACGCCTGATCCATTGTTAAAATCCAAGCATTTTTAATTAAAGTTTTCATCATATACCTCCGCAATTAATGGAATTATTTCTTGTGTTTTTGTATTAATCATTCCAACATCGGTGACTTTTAATTCAGGCGAAACCGGAAGAGATAATGTTGAAAAAGACATAATTTCATTATCATGTTGATAACCTAATTGTTGCATTGCAACTCGAACTTCTTTTAATTGTTGAGCTAATACTTGAATCGGTTGAGCACTGATAATCCCACCTATTTCTAGAAATGCTTTAGCAACTACGCATCCGTTCTGTACAACGACATAGCCTCCTTGCATCTCACAAATCGTTTGTTGAGCTAGCATCATATCCTCTGCATGATTCCCCATCACCATGACATTGTGATGATCATGTGCGCAAGATGTTGCAATAGCTCCACGCTGATGAATAGGTGCATCTAATAAAGCATGTGCTATATTATTATTTTTTCCATAACGCTCATAAATCGTTAATAAACAAAGATTAGCCGACTTATAATCAAGTTGTCCCTTTTTAATAATAACTTCTTTTTGGATATGTTTAGTAAATGTTGAATGGGGTTGTATTTGAATGACATTACAGATTGCTTTTTTTCCAGACACTTTAATTTTGAAATCTTCAATTGTTGCCTTTTTACACTTAATTGATTCATAAAAATAGGAGGGAAATATTTGATCGTGCTTTTCTTTATAGGTGAAATCTTCACCCCAGACACACTCACCCTTTTTATAAACAGAATGAATCGTAAACTGATTTAAATCACTTAAAACAATAAAGTCAGCTAAACGCCCAGGAGCAATCATTCCTCTATCCTCTAAATGCATCCGTCTAGCAGGCGTATAAGTGGAACAATAAATGGCTTTTTCGACTGACATCCCTAATGAAACAGCTAATTTAATCAGTTCATTTAAGTGTCCTTTGAGGAGTTGATCAACCATCACATCATCTGTCACAAAAGCAAAATAGTCATAAAAATGATGATTGATTAGCGTTTGAATCGTTTCTTTCGTCATAGACTTCTTTTGAATTTCTAAAAACATCCCACTTTTAATTTTTTCTACAATACTCTCCGGAGTTTGTTGCGTATGATCAGCGGTGACACCTGCTGCAATAAAATCAGCTAAATCTCGACCAGTAATTTTTGGACAATGACCTTCAATTGGTAAAAAGGGCTTTAGTTCTTGGCAAGCTTTAATAATATCCTTAATCATTGATGTTTCTTCTTTACATAAATGTTGAAAGTTCATTACTTCCCCAAGACATAAAATCATTGGATTTTTAAGAAGTGTTTTCACTTCATTGACTCCTATGAATCCACCTGTTGTTTCTAACTGAGGTGACGTTGAAGGGACTGAAGAAGGAATGCCATAAAAAATATCCAATGCGGTCGCATTGGATAAAAATGATTGAACTCCTTCAATTCCAAACACATTTGCAACCTCATGAGGGTCAGCAACCACCGTCGTAACCCCATGAGGTAAAACTGCTTCGGAAAAGCGTGAAGGTAAAGTCATAGAACTTTCAATATGTATATGAATATCAATTAAGCCTGGAATCATCCATTTTCCTGTTCCATCCATAACTACTGATTCATTTGTTATCGATAATGAATCAGCAATATAAGCGAAACGTCCATTCTCAATTAATACATCTTTTATTTCAAATTGTTGAGTAAATGTTTGATAGACTGAAATATTTTTTATGATCATACCCATATTGAATCCTCCGCTTTAATTAACGGTTAACAATACGGTTCCATTGATCAATCCAATTATTTAATAATGGATTAACAAATGAATAGTTTATTACTTTAGCATTCTCTGCTACTTCACCATAAGTTTTATTTTGTGCTACATCTTCAGTTAAGACAACATCTTTATTAGTTGGTGCTTCATTTAAGCTAACTGCTGTTGTACTTTGTAGCTCTTGGCTTAAACGCCAGTTCACATATTCATAAGCTAATTCTTTATTCTGAGAATTTTTATTAATATCAACTGTGTTGAAGTTAGCATACGTTCCTGATGCAGGAACAACGAATTTTACATTGGGTTGTGCTTGCTCAATAGTAGGGATTCCAAAATCTCCAACAACTGCAACTGCAATTTCACCTGAAGCAAACATATTAGCTAAGTCACTTGACTTTGCATATGTCTTAACAATATTTGATTTTAATTCTTCTAATGCTTTAAATGCAGCTTCACCTTGATCTGCTTCAATATCTCCATTTGCAAAATCGTTAGCTACATAAACCATTGCTGGTCCAAATGTTGTTGTAATATCTGGGATTGAAATTTTACCTTCTAATGCTGGATTCCATAAATCAGACCAGTCATTAATTTCAAATCCAACAGCATCTGGGTTATAAATAATCCCAATACTGTTTACTGTATAAGCAGCTCCAAATCCGTCTTCAGCTAATTTTGCTGCTGGCTCAATTAATGAAGTAGCGTTTGGAATTTTTGAATAATCGATTGATTCAAATAATCCAGCTTCATATCCATTAGCTGCTGCTGATTGTGATAACTCAACGATATCAACTGAAGCATTTGGATTATTAGCTAATTTAGTGTAACGTTCATTCGTTCCACCAATTTCTAATACTAATTCACAATCAAATTTTTCTTCAAATGGAATTTTAACTTCTTGTTCCCATACATCTTGACTTAATCCCCACGTTGAAACAACTAATTGTTTTTTCCCTGAACCTTCTGTTTCATTTCCTGAACATCCAGTTACAAGTGCTAGTGCCATTGCAGCTCCTAATGCTAATTTCCATGCCTTTTTCATACTTTTCATTCTCCTCTTTACTTGTTTAAACTAAAACGATTTTGTTAGGCGGAAGATGTAAGGTTAATTCATCATTAATCTCATAAACATCTGCTCCATCATGATTTACAACAATTTTTCCGACTTTTGTTTGAACTTCATACTGATAGCTCTTCCCTAAGAACGTACGAACTTGAACGACACCTGTTAAACAGTTTTCTTTTTGTTCCTTAACAATCTCGATATCATCTGGGCGAATTGTTCCAAGTGTTGTTGTCGTTTCAGGTAATTCTGATACCGTAAATATTAAATTCTCACTTAAGAATGTGTTACCTTCTTGGTGCTTCATCGGAATAAAGTTTTCAAAGCCAATAAAACGAGCAACAAACTCTGTTTTTGGTCTAGCATAAATATTTTCAGGTGTATCATATTGTTCAATAATCCCTTTATTCATGACAGCCACACGATCAGAAATTGCAAAGCACTCCTCTTGATCATGTGTAACAAAGACTGTTGTAATTCCTAATGCTTTTTGAATTCGTTTAATCTCAACACGCATTTGAATGCGAAGTTTTGCATCTAAGTTACTTAATGGTTCATCGAGCAATAATAGTTTAGGCTCGATGACTAAAGCACGGGCTAATGCAACACGTTGACGTTGTCCACCTGATAATTGTTTAGGTAAGCGATCTTTATACTCTAATAATCCACAGACTTCTAACATGTGATCAACTTTTTCTTCGATTTGTTTTTTGTCCATTTTACGAAGCTTCAATCCAAAAGCTACGTTATCTTTTACAGTTAAGTGCGGAAATAAGGCATAACTTTGGAAAACTAAACCGAAATTACGTTTATGAACTGGAATCTTAGTAAAATTATCATCATCAACTAAGAAGTCCCCATCTGCTATATCAATAAAACCTGCAATGACGCGTAAAGTTGTTGTCTTACCACATCCACTTGGACCAAGTAAAGACACTAATTCACCTTCTTGCATCTGTAAGTTTAATCCTTTTAAAATATCATTTTTTCCATCATAAGTGACGCGAATATCGTTTAATTCTACGAATGCCATGGTGTCTCCTCCTATTTTGCCAATGAATTAATTCCAAGTGTTTTTTCTACAATAAACATAATAATAATTGTTGCCACCATTAGTAAGACTGAAACAGCTGATACCGTTGGGTCATAATAATATTCAATATAGTTCATCAAAGCCGTTGGTAAAGTTGAAATACCCGGTCCTGTTAAGAACATAGAAACTGGAATATTATTAAATGAATTAATGAAAGCTAATAAGAAACTCGAAATAATTCCACTTGAGATGTTTGGTAAAACAATCTTGAAGAATGTTTGGATCTTGTTACATCCTAAACTCCAAGCAACTTCTTCAATTGAGAAGTCAAATTGCTCTAGTGATGCCCCAACGATTCGGATAATATAAGGTAATACAACTAAGAAGTGTCCAAATAATAACCCTTGAAAAACTGGTAATTGAAGTTTAATCACTAAGAACTGGAATAAGGCGTATCCAATAACAATTCCAGGAACAATTGTTGGAGATAAGAAAAAATTTTTTAATAACTTCTTTCCTCTAACTGAGTAACGTGACATCCCATAAGCAGCAGGAATTCCAATGACTAACGCAATTAAAGTTGATATAAACGCTAGTTTAAAACTTAAATAGAAAGAATCCATAAATGTTTTTGACGTTAATGCTTTAACGAACCAATCAAAAGTAAATCCTTTAATCGGAAATGAAATCGTATTTTCTGTTCCAAAAGCTGTGACTGTAATAATAACTAATGGAAAAAACAGAAAAGCAAAAACGAACATTGAAATTAATGTTAACATTTTATGTTTACGCATCTAGTTCACCTCGCTTATCTATTCTTGCAGCTACGAAGTTTAATCCCTTCATAACAATAAGTGTCGCTACGATCATAATCGCTGCAATTACACTTGCACCTGTCCAATCATTTAAGGCCATGGCACGTTGATAGATTAAAGTTGGTAAAACTAATGCTTTGTTACCACCTAAAAGCTGTGGCGTTGTGTATGCTGTTAATGATCCAGTAAAAACAAGAACTGCTCCTGTAATCATTCCTGGAACACTCATCGGCAAAACAACCTTTATAAAAGCTGTTAAACGATTAGCTCCTAAGCTTTCAGCTGCCTCCATCATATCGTTATCAATATTATCCATTACTCCCACTAAAGTAATAATCATAATTGGTAAGAATAAATAAATTGTTCCGACTAAGACAGCAAACTCAGTATAAAGCATACTAATTGGCTGTTCAATAATACCTAAGCTCATTAATGCATTATTAATAACCCCATTTTTACCTAGGATATTAATCCAAGCAAAACTACGAACAACGGAGTTCGTTAATAATGGGAAGATTGAAATAGCAATTAATAAACCCTTCCATTTTGTTGAACAACGAGAAATAAAATATGCGGTCGGCACTCCAAATAGTGTACAAACCAAGGTAGAAATCAAGGAGATTTTCAGCGTTCGATAGAAAATCTCTAAATAGTACTCATCCTGGAAGAATGAAATATACTGATTTAAAGATAATCCGTTAGTAAAGATTGTTGGCCATAAGATTGAACATAATGGCAACATTAAAAATAACAATAGTAGGACGAATCCTGGAACCATTAAAACATAAGCCGAATTTTTCTTCATGTAGTTACCTCCTTGCGATAGAACGAATGGCCTGATCTATCTCTTCTCATAGTCCAATTTTTTACGGAAATCGGGTAGAAACTTACGCACCATATTTGCGTTATATATGAAAATAACCTTGATAACCAAGAATATTATACCAAAATTTTATAATTATTAATGTATTTTCCTGTATATTTTGTAATTTTTTATCAAAAAATGTCTTTTTTAAATAAAAATAAATTAAAACGAAATCAAATTTTTAAGTTTCAAAAACAAAAAAAGTGTTAAAGATTCACTCTTCAACACTTACATCAATCAACTACGCTTGCTACATCATCTTTTAAATTTTTTCGCTTTCTATATATCTTCAAAGATAAATTATGAGCTTCCAGTCAAATATAATCATCTTCTGTTTTTGGAACTTTATTTTTACATATAATCCACTTTAACTCGGACATCTCGAATCATGAAATGTGACGAACTCATTTGCCAAGATCCGATTAAAAGATTATAGTAATCTTTCATTCCCGTCACATCGTTTAAGACAATCAACTGACTCTCAAAAAATCGCCAATCATCCACTGATTCTGTGTTCATTCGACGCTCAATTAAAGAAATTCCATCGGATTCAATATATTCTAATGCAACTGACACTTCGTCCCCACCTATGTATCGATAAAAGAATGAGACACTTACCACATCCCCTATGTTCATCGCAGGTAATTTCAGCTGTAGTATTTTCTTTGCCTCATGATTACCTTTAATCTCTAAAATTCCACTTTTATGCCACTTCCATCGATTGTCCCCATCCTTATTAATACTTGGATGTAAACAAGCTAGATAACTCACACGATTGTCTAGTATGTAACTCTTAACTTTCCCACTACTTCTGAGTAAATGACGATGCATCAAAATGTTTGTACTAATAAAATCAACGCCCATCTTAATTAAATCTTGCATCTGTTCACCAGAATCAACAGTCCACGTATTGACCATGACTCCTTTTGAGTGAGCATAATCAATCATTTCCTTAGACACTTTCTTTTTAGAACTATCGATGCCCATTTGATAGTTGGCACAATAATCGATATTTTCAGATGTTAGATCAGCTAACCACTGAATTTGAATCTCATCACTTTGCTTTCGAACTTCGGTGACAATTTCTTTTGAAAAAGAAATGATGATGACGTGACTTAAATTTTCAAACTGTCGAATGATTTTTAATAAATGACTCACAGAATCAGATTTCATATCTTTAATTTCAATAACGGGAACAAGTCCTGATCTTTTACAAACCATTAAAAACTCTTGTAATGTTGGAATCTTTAAATGTGGATAATTCTTGATTTGATGTCCTTCATTGACTAACAAGGCCTTCAATTCCTCAAGTGTGTAATGTTCCGGCTTCCCGCTACCTGTTGTCGTCCGATTTAACAAGTCGTCATGTAATAAAATAAATTCTTTGTCCTTTGTTTCATGAATATCACATTCAGCCCCATAGTATCCGTATTTTCCTGCTAATTCATAAGCAGGCAATGTATTTTCAGGTGCTAATAAACTCAGTCCTCGATGAGCAATCATTCTCACTTGTGAAGCAGTTGGTACTGTTTTGACATGAACGGATTCTTTTTTTCGAGTATTCTTTACTGCTGGTTCGAAAAAGACTAAATCAAATAAGGCACTACCTAATAACTTATCCTGATCATAAATGTTTAATTGACACGGCACTTTAACATCAAGTTCTAAATCATTATTCATCAGTTCTATCGAAAGATGCCCAATTTTTGAAGGCATGACTTCATATGATTTTAAAATTTTTTTATCTTGCAACAGAGCAGTTTTAATCTCTACGTCTAATCCTGATAAATCGAGTAATTTTTCTTCTAAAAGTATTTTAACTTCAATTTGGCACTTATCCTTCACTAAAGGTAATTGACAACTCACCTTATGTTGTTGATTTAAAGCTAACGTTAAATATTTTTTATACATTTTTTCACCTCGAATTTGATTCATCGATAAAGTATACAAAAAAATCTTTTCAGATATGCAAAAGAACTCTAGGAAATCACATGATTCCTAGAGTTCTTCTTTATAATAAGTCATCTAATGTATGTTGAGAGAATTCGTGAATGAATTGATGAAGTGCCTTTGATGCAATCCGTTTAAGTTTACATCCAGATGATAACAAGGGACAACTTTGTGAATGATTAAAGCACTCAATCAGATTCATATGATCCTCGGTCATTTTCAAAACCTCTCCTAAGTTAATATCGGATGGATTTTTGCTAAGCTTTAATCCCCCTCCTCGACCTTTAATCGAGGTGATATATTCAGTTTTTGCTAACTGATGAATGACTTTTTTCATATGATGTTCTGATGTATTTAATGCAGTTGCTAATTCTTCTACTGTGCACAACTGATCCGTATGCTTGGCTAAATAAATTAACGCACGAAAACTATAATCACTAAACTTAGATAATTGCATCGTTACACCACCTTTAAATTCATTATACACTATATTAAAACAGATAAATATCCTCCATCAAAAAGGTGTCAGAAAAAATGAATCACATCTTATGTTTCATTAAAAGATTATTTTTGCTAATAAAACAATTCTTATCCACCATTAACTTTTAAATGTGCATTTCATTTGAACATTTAAAATATTGATGTTATTCTAAACATGTAAATAAAACAACTCATTATTAGGGAGAGATATTCATGTTAGATCAACAAACAATTAAAGTGATTAAAAGTACAGTCCCTGCCTTAAAGGCACACGGTTTAGATATCACAACCACTTTTTATAAAAATATGTTTGAACAAAATCCAGAGGTAGCTCCTTTATTTGATATGTCAAAACAAAAATCAGGTGAACAACCAAAAGCGTTAGCGATGACAGTATTAGCAGCTGCACAGAATGTTGATAACTTAGGTGCAATGATGCCTGTTGTTAATCGAATCGCTGTTCGTCACTGTGACTGCGGTGTCAAAGAAGAACACTATCCAATCGTAGGAAAACATTTATTAGCAGCTATTAAAGAAGTTTTAGGTGAAGCAGCAACCGATGAAATCATGGAGGCATGGGCTAAAACATATGAAGTGATCGCAAACGTATTCATCGAAGTTGAAAATGATATCTATCGATCACGCCAGTCATCAAAATAGATCTAGTCTAAACTAGGTCTATTTTTTATGTTCTTTTAAATCTTATTAAATCGTCTGTTTTTGTAATAGTTTGTTAATATTTATAGAAATTACTGTTATAACTAAAGAGACCATGATTGAGGACCATCGTCAATTTATAACTTAAAGGAGTTTTACATGATGAAGAAATCTTACCATTAGCAGCAAAAAACTCGAGTGACTTTGTCTTAAAATTTATTGAATTATACTAATTAAAAAATCCCTGGTCCAATACGATTAGGGATTTTCTTATTATTTTTAAATTTATCTCAATGTAGTGATCTTTTTAAGATATAATAAATAGTACTTAAGGAGGTATCTTAAAATGAGAGATATTACAAACTCAAAAGGAAAGATTTTTAGACACTTTAAAGGTGATTTATATCTTGTTGAAGATTTTGTTAAGCATTCAGAAACTCAAGAAAACATGGTTCTTTATCGCGCATTATATGGTGAATGTGGACTTTTTGTTAGACCTTACGAGATGTTTGTGGAAGAAGTTCCTGAAGGTAAAGTCAATCCAATGAATCAAAAATATCGATTTGAAGAATATGAGGTTACAAGCGTGAAGTAAAAAATGCCTAATCTTTGGGAGTAGGCATTTTTATTGACATTTAGTTTGTTAGATTTCTTTTTTCAAGTAAATATCGTTGAATAAATAATTTATGTGCAACTGACATGACAGCCGATCGTAAAAATTCAGTTTCAAATGTAATGTTTTTCGCAGAATTCGGTTGTAAGGATTGACGATCACTAAATACATATTCGAGTGCTTTCTCTAATTCAACACAGAAAAAATCATACGCTTCTTTTGTTGAATATAAATCCACTTGAATTTTAATCATCTCACAAACTTCAGTTAAACTATAGACTTGTTTAAATAAACAAACAACAATCAAGTACGCTAGGTGTTTTTCTGTATAGCGACGCCCAACTGGTGGAGAAACCACTTTTTGTTTAACATAATTATTTAACATCGTTGGAGTTAGTAGCTTTTCTTCTGAATTTAAATTAAGAGGTTTAAGTACCTCTTCCACATAAGCAATGACTTGATCTTTATATAAAGGAATAGTCGGTAGTTCATCAAAGCGTGGACAATGAAATTCTAAAATCTCTTTATAATCCATAAATATTCCTAACTTTCAATTATTTTAATAGATCATGCTTTTTAATGACTTGAATTGAGATACATCCTGGTCCACCTTGTGTCGTAAAAGCAGGTGTCAGTAACATCAATTCCGTATCAGCATTCTCTATCTTTTTAATTATAATCTCTTTCGCATCAGTTGCCAACTGTTCATCAAAAGCATGTGTAATATAAATCTTATAGTCTTCATTTACACCTTTTTCTATTAATGCTTCGCAAATAGACTGAATCGCTTTTTTAAACGTACGCTTAGTCGCGAACTTATCTAAACGTGTTCCGTCTTCTGCTAACGTTAAAATAGGAACGATTTTTACTAATCCTCCAATTTTTCCGGCTAATGGCGATAAACGTCCTCCACGAACTAAATAGTCAAAATCTTTAGGAATTAAAAATGAAGTCGATGTCTCAATTAATGCTTCAATTTCATTGACAATTTCATCTTTTGTTTTTCCTGCCTGTGCTAACTTCACGGCAACGTCTACCAGATAACGTTGAGGTCCACAAAGTGTTCTTGAGTTAATCACCGTAATATTTTCTTCGTGATCGACCATTGATTTTGCCATACAAGCGGATTGATAGGCTCCAGATAATCCATCGGCTAACGTAATATTGATGATTTCATCATTTGGATATTGTTCATACATTTCCACAACATCCCCAATCGCTGGTTGCGACGTTGTTGGAACAGCTCCTTCTTCAATCAAATGAACTAATTGTTCTGTTGTAATCTCTTCTAGTTCTTTATAACTTTTATTATTAACTGTAATAAATAATGGACGAACATCTAAATGATTTTGTTTTGCCTCATTGACTGAATATAACGTTGATGAATCGGATACAACCTTAATCATACTACCCCTCCATATAATAAAGTTAATCACTCCAATTAACTTAGTTTTCAATACTATATAACTTAAATTATCATCCTTTCTAATCTTTGTCAATCCAAATAAAACTCTTATAATCCATCTAACTTTTAAGTAACATGAGCTTTTGCTGTGAAATAGTTACGCTTTAATACGCACCTATTCATTTAATCTTATCTATATAGAAACAGAAATGTATTTCATCATTGTATGTCAGTCTTAGTTGAACAATTACTTTAATACTGAGGCAGACTATCGTCCAGGGGTCACCTGCCATGCGCAGCATGTCTCCTCCTTTAGTAGGGCACAGGTCACCTACCATTTTCTAAGAAAATGTATCTACCGTTAGTAGGGCTTAAAAGTTTTCCGATATGAAAAACTTATCTGGACTTATATATAACGCTTAATCATCTTAAATTGATCAGTCACTGCTGACTTGATAAATCGTTACCTGATTTCGACCGTTTATTTTAGAGTGATACAAAGCTTCATCCGCCAAAGCAATTCCTTGTTCTAATTTATCTTCTTCTAAATGATAATGATAAACTCCAAAACTTGCTGTTATCTGATATGGAACGGATGATGTATCTGAGAAACTAAATTGAATGTTTTGTAATTCATCACTAAGCACTTCGACTAATTTCAGAACTGACTCCTCGGATTGGTTAACTAAAAAGACAATAAACTCTTCTCCCCCATAACGTCCTGCTATCATCTGTTTATTTTTATACTTATTTAATAAACAACCGACTTTTTCAATGACCTCATCTCCTGCTTGATGACCAAATGTATCGTTAACTTTTTTAAAGTAATCCACATCAAACATAATGACACTTAGTTTCTTTGTGTGATCATTTTGATCAAATAGCTGTTGCCCCTTTTTCAATACTTCCATTCGATTGTAAATATGAGTCAAACCATCATAACGAGCTAAGTAATTTGTTTGTTTATATAATCGAGCATTTTCTAACGCAATAGCGATATAAGAAGCTAGCAGACTTAACTTACTTAAATCTTGTAGGGTATACTGATTCACTTCATAAGATTGGACACTGATGTAGCCCGTTACTTTATCTTGAATCAGTAGCGGACAACATAATAAAGAACGTACCCCTTTATGATCTAAACTCACATTTCTTCTTAAATCATAAGCTTCATACTCTTTATCAAAATCATAAATAATCAAGTCTTTTTGATGAGTTAAACAATAAGCACCTAAGCTTTTTTCCTCTTTACTAGTCACGACCTTTGACTCTAGTAATCCATTTGTCACAATAGAAACAAAGTACTCATGATGGCAATGGTAATTAGATTCATCAAATTGTGTCACTACTAAAAAAGTTGTATCCATCAGTTTTGAAAGTTCTTTTTGTACACGCATAATAATTTTTTTAGAATCCAGTTTTTGTGTGAAAGAACGACCAATTTCTGAAATCATCTGTAATTCATCATATAATGATTTTAATACTTTGGCTTCACTAATGATCTTTTCTTTGGCTAAGCGTTTACTCCAAATTTCTGAACGTTTTAACTCCATTTGATGTTCAAAATTAGAATTAATCTCGTAGTAATCTAAAGCTTTTTTATAATTCTCTAACTGTTTATAAAGTTCAACTAATGATTTACAAATCTTACTGTATAGAAGCGGTGCTTGTAACTGCTGACTGTACTGATGTGCTTTTAGCAAATGTTCTTCTGCTAATTGATAACGACTAAGTTCATACTCTACTTTTCCCCATTCATAATAAGTCAGAACTAATTGTTCTAATAGCTCGCTGCTTTTAGCAATGTGAATGGCGTTACCAAAATCTATATACGATTGTTCATAATCTTCTAGTCGATAGTTAATAATTCCTCTAATACGATAACATTCACAAATTAATAAACGATATTCTAAATTTAAAGAATGATCTAACGCTTTTTGGATAAATGTCATAGCCCCATCTAGATGATTATCGGCTAAATATAATCGAGCTTCTAGTATATCTAGCACCACTTGATGTGACTCATCACTTGGACGATCTAACTTTCGAATAGCCTCTAACGCTTGTTTTGCATTTAGGTCATAGCCAAGTTCTAAATAATTAACTGCAATATTCGCTAAGACTTGAATCGTTAAATATGGATTTTTACTTTTCTCAGCTAAGCGTAATGCCTTCATTCCAAAGTTCAAACTTTCATCATACATCCCTAGTCCAAAATACGTGCACATCATCCCACTATAATTAGAGATAATCCCAAGATGATCTTGAACTTGTTCTAATAATTTTAAACCTTTTTCAAAATACTCTAAGCTTTTTTCTCGACTCAATGCTTCTATCGCATCAAATCCACAAAAGTTCAAAAGTCGCCCACCGATTTGATATAATTCTTTACTTTGAATAAAAGCAATAAATTGTTCTAATTCTTCAAATGAAAATTTCCCCTGATACTTCATTCCCTTAATGAGTGAAACAACTTCATCACATGATAACTCTTTATTCAAAAGCTTATTATATACTCTGATTAACTCTAAATTTAAACTACTAATCTCTTTCATTCTAACCATCCCATATCATGACTATCACCTAAATTATACCATATTTTAGGTTTTAAAATTTATCGTATTTTAAAATGATTTTATTCTTTTTCTAAAAGTAAAAAATAAAAATCCCTTTATGATGCAAGGGATTTTTATGATCATCATTTTATTCTAAAATACCACTTTCAATAACAATATTATCAGGCGTTGCTGCTTCTCCATAAACAGGAGCTAATGTTTCTTCATAAGCAGCATGGAAGAAATCTTCTTTACCTAACTCAACAATTTCATGATTGATCCAATCTAATAAATCCTGGTTTCCCTTTTGAACTGCTGCAGCAATTGTATCGACATTGCCTAACGATTCAATTCCAACTTTAAAACCTTCGTTCTCAAGTGCCCATGCTAACACTTCTGTATTATCTGTTGAAAGAGCATCACCACGACCATCTAATAAAGCGTTATAAGCTTCACTATATTGATCAAATTTCAATAAGTTAACGTCTGGGTAATTTTCTGTAAAATATGTTTCAGCAGTTGTTCCTTTACTGACAATGAGTGTTTTTCCATTTAACTGTTCAACATCTGTTATTAGTTGACTTTCAGGAGAAACTACACCTAAAGCGACTTTCATATAAGGAAGTGTAAAATCTACTTTTTCCTTTCTTTCTTCAGTAACAGTAAAGTTTGCTAAAATAATGTCCACTTTATTAGAAACTAAGTATTCCACTCGACTCGCTGCCTCTACCGGAACATACTCTACTTCTACTCCTAAATCTTTAGCGATGCGATTTCCAAAATAGACATCATATCCTTGATAATCTCCATTAGAATCGACATATCCAAATGGTTTTTTGTCGCTAAATACTCCAATCACAATCTTACCACTTTCTTTAATCTCTTCAACTGTTCTTGCTTGAGACTGACTATCACTAACTGAAGACGTTTGACAAGCCACAAACACTAATGTCAGTAACAAACTCATTAAACATACTAAACCTTTTTTCATTTTTATTTATCCCTTCTATTCAAACTTAAATAAATTTAAAAACTGCTGAGCCCTTTTTGTTTTTGGATTTGTAAAAAAAGTTTCTGGATCACTTTCCTCCACAATTTTTCCTTCATCTAAAAAGATAATTCGATCGGCAATCGCACGAGCAAATCCTATTTCATGAGTCACAATAACCATGGTACTTCCCTCTTTAGCTAGTGAAAGAACAACATCTAAAACTTCCCGAACCATTTCTGGATCAAGAGCGGCTGTTATTTCGTCAAACAATAAAATTTCTGGTTTCATACAAAGCGCACGAACAATCGCAACTCGCTGCTTTTGTCCACCTGATAACTGGCGTGGATAAGCCTTTTTCTTATCTAACAATCCAACACGAGCTAACAACTGCTCTGCTTCTTTCATCACTTCTTCTTTATTGCGTCCTTGAGCTTTTGTTGGTCCAAGAAGAATATTATGTAGGACATCCATATGAGGAAATAGTTCATAACTTTGAAAGACCATTCCAATTTTTTGTCTAATTAAAGACATATTATGACTCTCATAACTAATTCGTTCATCTTCTAGTAAAATATCTCCTTCTTGAATTTGTTCAAGTCCATTAATACATCGAAGCAAAGTGCTTTTTCCACAACCAGATGGTCCTAAAATAACAACAACTTCTCCTTTTTTCACTTCTAATGATAAATCCGAAAAAATGATATTTTCATCATATCGTTTAGTCACATGATCTAATTTTAAGATAGTTTCACTCAACATTTTTTCTACACCTCCCACCATTTCTCTAATTTCATCGCTAACAACGAAATTGGATAACAGATGATAAAATAAAGAATAAAAATAACACCATAAATCCACAACGCCGCACTTGGGACTGTTAATCGAGAGGCTTCAATAATTTGTTGTCCCACTTTCACCACCTCTACTACTCCAATTAAAACAATCAATGATGTCGTTTTAATAATTCGAGTGATTAAATTAATGGTCTGTGGCAATAAACGTCTAATAGTCTGTGGAATGATAATATACTGATAAAGCTGTCTTCGACTTAATCCAACAGCAAGTCCTGTTTCGTATTGATGCTTAGGAATCGAGTTTAATGCCCCTCGGACGAGATCCCCCATTTCAGCAATTCCCCAGAAAGAAAAAACTAAAACAGCTGCTAATTCACCAGATAAGTTCACACCAAATGATTTACTTAAACCGAAATAAGCTAAAAAAAGTAACACAAGTTGTGGAATAATTCGAACGATATTTAAGTAAATTCGACAAATGAATCTAATGACTTTAGAATTTATACTCATCAAAACGCCCATCCCAGTTCCTAAAATCATTGAAACTAAAACAGAAAGTAACGAAATTTCTAATGTCACACCTAATCCTTCTAATAAACGAATAAAATTTCTTCCTTCAAATAAAACGCTAATTCCCCAATCCTGCATAACGCACCTTCCTTTCGATCAAACCTAAAATCAAAGAAATAGGTAGCAGTATGAGTAAATAGGAGATAACTAACATGAATAAAGCTTCGTCGGTTTTGTAATATAAACCAATTAACCCTTTAGCCACATACATTAAATCTCCGAGTGCAACAACACTAAAAACTGATGTTTCTTTAATTAAAAAAATGACATTAGCACTAAAAGCAGGTAAAGCAATAACAGCAGCTTGTGGAATAATAATATATCGTAAGACTTGCCATTTTGTTAATCCTAAACTTAATCCTGATTCTGTTTGACTTATTGGAATAGCTTCAAGCCCACTACGAAAGGCCTCAGCCATATAACTTCCACCTAAAAAAGTTAATCCTAATACCCCGCATGCTTCAGAACTTAAAAAGATTCCTAGCTTCGGCAACCCGAAATATAAGAAAAACAACTGAATTAATGAGGGCACTGAAAAACAACTCACAAAAAAAGGAAAACACTGAAGCCTGAAGGGTTTCAGTGTTTTTTTATCATTTGTGATATAATGACTTGACTAATGACATTTTTGGAGGCTCATCATGATTAAAGACTTTGAACAATTATCCTTAAATCTTTCTCAAGGACATCCCTTATACGATAAAATCGTTCCCAAAAATCATCCCTTACGTTTAATTGAGGAACAGATTGATTTTTCATTTGTCACACCGTTACTAAGTGATCGTTATTCCATTGATTATGGACGTCCTGCCTATTCTCCTGAAGTCATGTTTAAGTTATTATTCCTTAAAATGCTTTACAATCTGTCGGATGAGCGTGTCATTCAAGAGGCTCAAGTCAATATGGCTTATAAATACTTTTTGAATTTAGACCCGAAGATCCACTCATGCATCCGTCTTCCTTAACTAAGTTCAGAAAACTGAGATTAAATCAGGAGGATATCTTAGAGAATTTATTAGGTGAAGTGATTAACCAAGCGATTCAAAAGAACTTAATTCCATCAAAGACACTGATCCTGGATGCCACACATACACGAAGTCAGTATAAAGTTAAAACTCCCATTGAGAATTTAAGAGATGTTTCTAAAAATATCCGAAAACAACTTTATCGTTACGTTCCTGAGGTGAAGGATCATGTTCCTCCAAAGCTTCATTCCACTGCTTCACTTGAAGAAGAGGTCATTTATACTCAAGAATTAATAGAGTTTTCTCATCGCTATCAAGATAAAAATAGACAGATTCAAGAAGCGAGAGAAAAAGCGTCAGACATCCTAAAAAATGGAACCTACCAAGCCATTCTTTCTGTCTCAGATCCAGAAGCTAAAATGGGTTATAAATCTAAAACTGAGGCGTTTGCCGGATATAAGACACATCTAGCCATCACGGAGGAGCGTCTCATGACAGCGATTGAAGTGACCACGGGTGAAGTCAGTGATGGAAAGTATTTAAAAACATTGGTTGAAAAATCAAAAAAGAACGGGATAGAAGTGAAAGAAGTCTTAGCGGATGCCGCCTATTCAAGTAAAGAGAACTTAGGGTACATGGAGCAAGAAAATATAACGGCTGTAACGCCGTTAAATCCCATCGTCTTAAATGGTGGAAAACGAGAAGTTGAAGGATTTGAATATAATAAAGATGCGGGACAAATGAGATGTCCAGCTGGACATTTAAGTGTCAGAAAAGCCCGTACAGGAAAGAAAAATCAAAAAAAGAATCAAAGTTTAACGTATTACTTTGAGATAGAAAAATGTAAGCATTGTCCTTTAAGAGATGGATGTTATCGACCAGGGGCTAAGTCGAAAACCTATTCTGTGACCCTTAAATCGGACATTCATCAAAAAGCCATCGACTATCAGAAGACAAATGAATTTAAGGATAGGAAAAAACAACGTTATAAAATTGAGGCGAAAAATGCCGAGTTAAAACAGTCTCACGGATTTCAAACATGTAAATTCGCGAGACTTTTCGGCATGAAAATCCAAGCCTATTTAACAGCTTTTGTCGTTAATACGAAGAGAATAGTGAAGTTAGTGACAGAAAAACAAGCTATCTTTCAGATAGGTTTATTGGATCTCATACAAAAAATGGATATGATAGAGAATAAAGAAAAAGGAGCTTATTATTTTATAAAATAATAAGCTCCTTTTTCAGTGGCCTCGAATTAATAGAGGAGTATTTCTTGAAAGCTCAATATAAACACCAATCACTCTATTCAAAACCGGAATCTTATAATATCGAATGACACAACAAATAAATCCCCAAAAAGTAGATAATAGAATTCCAAAAAAAGCAATACTAATGGTTAACTTAGCAGCCTCTACATACATCGGTGCATACGTCCTAATAAACTCAAAATCCATTATCTCCCTCCTCAATGAAAATAATTTAGATGTATCTGATAATAATCATATGAATCATTTAGACAAAAAATTCCATTCAAAATTTATTAACAACATAAAAATGTATTTAATGCTAATTTTTTACTAAAAAATTAAAAAAGCGTTGAATCTTAAAAGAATCAACGCTTTTTCTATATCATCTACTTACCATTTAATGCTTCCACAGTTATAAATGGAGGATATCCATTTCACACAGGATTTGTTGATGAACCCTTACATCGGTGGTAGCAAGCATTAAGAAAAAATACTTTTTTATTATCAGTTATTATCTTGATAAGCTCATTTCTTTTCTTAGTTTGTCTGCATATAGTCCTACTAAAATCTCAAATAGCACTTTGGTTACTTTCTATTAATGCGTAAAAGCCTCGTTACAGTCTCGCGCAGGTAGCTACATCTACTCAAATTTCATTTTCATTCATTTTCGCAGTGACACTGCTGCATTGGGTGGCGCTAATTACATATTACAAAATCTAACTCAAATACTGTCTCGCGCAAGTGGCTTCAGTCCACTCACTCATCACCTTGCTCGACTTCGTGGTGAAGCTATTGCATCGGGTCGGGCTAATGCTTACACGTCTTTACGTGTAAGCATAGTCACGACCTCGACATGGCTTGAGAGGACAGAATAAATGTCATTTGAGTATGTTCGTTCTCGGAAACATATCCACTGCGTTTTTAGTACTATCGGAAGACGGGAACATATCCATTCATGATAAAAAATAACGTGTCTAATTGCATAATCATGATTGAGTAGAGTTGTCAAAAGAATAAACATAACGTATTTCAGTAAGTTTTTTCCTGTTATTTCAATAATGCATTCATCGTATTCATTGCATCGCCACTTATTCTTCCGGCTGAATCAATACTACCTCCTGCTCTGAGATGACAATAATGATATCACCTGAAGCTGGTATCCCCTTGTTGGAAGTATATCTTTAAAAAAATTTGACAAAACTTATCATCTAGTACAATTTCCATGCCTAAAACCACAATATTAATATCCCTCGACTACTATAACTTCACCTTCTTCATCAGTTGGGGGTTGAAAATGATCATAATAAGTGGAAGCTGTTTGCTCCGTCAATATGATATCATTTTGATGATTTCCGTTTCTTTTTCGAATACGTTCCATACACACTTCCTTAGGTGTCTTTATATAATAGATTTTGGGTTCTATGTCGTATTTCTTTAATAATGAAATATATTCATTTCTCATTTCTCTAGACCAAAATGAATAATCGAGAACAATATCAATGTTTTGCATGATAAGTGAAATTAGTTTTTCATCAAGATAGGTTTTAATATCTTCTAAAACCTCCTGAGGTAAAGGATGTTCATTAAAACCTCGTTTGAATGATTCTTCATCATAAGATAGTATTGTCATCCCGGTACTTTCAAATTTTTTTGCTAGTGTTGATTTACCTGATCCCGCAGGGCCGCACATTAAAATAACTTTACTTTTCGACAAATTATCTACTGTATTTTTCATTGATATAAACTCCTATAACAAACCAAGAAAACATGACACTCTCCTTAAGCATTATTACTATTCGCTCTTTTCATGATTTCCTGTACTATTGATGTTTTAGCATTTTCATAGTGCTGGACATGCCTCCATTTATTCTTTGCCAAGCTTCGTTTGACTTGTGCATATTTGTCCCGATCAGTATCATTAGTCCGCAACCAATCACGGAAGCGTAACATTCTATCAATCTCTGATGTGCCCAAACTGAACACATGCAGATTAATATCGGTATCCGGTCCTTTAAACAAACGATGCTCAAACCAGTCAGGTTCTCGAATCTGTAGCACATATCCGGCCGCTTCCAACACTGGAACGTAGGATGACTCATCAGCAGAATCCTTAACAACCAACCGTATTCTTTTGCAACTCATCATCCGTTGTAGGCATGGAGGTATTATTAGATATCATCTTATCGCACTTCTTTGCTGCTTATTATCTAGGGTTAAACTTAACTACTATTTTTTCTTTGCGATATAAAATACATAACTGTAATAATCTACTACTAATCTAAAATAAAGCGATTATAAGCTATCCTTTTTCCTGTGTTTGTTTTAAAGTTTTCATCTATACACTTTTTTATCTTTTCCTGTTCTTTTTCTTTATCCATAACCGTTAAATTTTCAAGCAAATCAGCTTCCCATTGTATTTGAAAATCAAGTCCATCAATTTTAGATGGAGTATGATGGTTGCCTATTATAAAGCATATTCTATCAATATTTTTGTTATAGCCTACCTTTTTTAATATTTCTTTCGCTACTTCTGGTCCTTCCTTTTCTTGATAGACACCATCAATAGAACCGTATTTTTTTTGTGCTTCAACCGCACCAATATCATGTAGTATAGCAATAATACTGATGAATTCTTTTTCTTCCTCTCCGATATTTTCTCCTTTCATTATATCTTCTGCATTTTTCAAAACTTTGAGAGTATGCTCTATGCCAAAAGGAATTTCTTTGAATACTTCTTTCATCTCTATAATAATTTTTTCTTTAAACATAAATTACCTCCATTTATACCTTATAGGTGTTTTAGTTCTATCTATCCACTTTTTTGTTCGCCGATACAATCAGCATCATGGGACGGCGCATTTCATCCTGCATCCCCGGAATATCCATCATGTTTTCCGGCGGCTGTGGCTCCACAATATGATTTATTATAAAACCATTTGAAAGCAGTGTATTTAGATATGTGGTCAGTGTTCTATGATATTTTGTAACCTTTTCTCCCAAAAACACAGCTGTCCGTTTGCCCTCATAATAATAATTATCCACCGGAAAATGCAGTATTTCTCCTTTTTCGTTATAATGCCAGTCTTGTGTTCCATAGGCAGTAAAAACAGGATGTTCAACCGTAAAAACTAGCTTACCACCAGACTTCAGTATTCTATATATCTTTTTTACTAAAATCTCATAATCTGCTACATAGTGAAACGCAAGTGAACTTAATATTACATCAAAACTCTCCTCTGGGAATTCCACATCTTCTATAGCACAGCATTTATATTCAACCTGTGGAAAATGTGTTTTTTCTTTGGCTACCTCGAGCATTTTATGAGAAATATCAACACCTACAACAGAAGACGCTCCGTGTTCCATCGCATAAATACAGTGCCATCCATAGCCGCATCCTAAATCAAGCACACGCTTATCTTTAAAATCCGGCAGCAGCTTTCTCAATGTTTCCCATTCTCCTGCACCGGCTAGTCCCTGCTGTGAGCGACTCATTTGGCTGTATTTTTGAAAAAATATATTATCATCATATTTGTTTTCTTTCATCTGAATTCCCCTCGTTTAAAAAGTTATTTATCTCCGTTGCAATTTTTTTCACTTCTTTATAAAGCTTCTCGGTCATATCGTAGCATTCAAAAAGTGAAAGACCGAGTACTTCAAAAATATGATTTACCCTTTCGGCATATTTTTTAGGTTTATATTCAAAAGTTTCAATCAGTTTTATAGCTTTCTTTTCGTTAATGCAATAAGCATTATTGCATGCAAATAGTACTTGATTTAAGCATGAAATAATACGAAAAACATGGCCTGCAATATAATATTTATCCTCTGCTCCCGCATTTGCTTTTACAAACATTAAAGAGAACTCTGCTTCAAATATAAAAAAGTTTATCAAGTTCTTCTTTAGAGCACCAGGGTAAATTTCTGCCTGATTTTTTAATTCGCATAAGCGTTCATTCTTAGCATATTGTATCTTGCTGATCGCCAATTCTCCACGATACATAGCACTTATATAACCATGGGGATGCCCAGTCTGATAATTGGCAGTAACAATTCCTTGCTCCGTATCTTTGATTATTTGTTCCACCCGTTTTATATCACGTAAAATCAAGTCAACATGATACCCGTTTATAACTAACCATCCGCCGCCATTAATCCAATCACCCCACGCTCCGGGAGGTACAACAAGGTCGTTTCTATTCTCATCATCCAACTCTGTAGCAATTTGGTTAATCGCTGTCAGGTCAAATGATTCTGATTTGTAATAGATTCCGATATCTATATCAGAATCCTCTGTATGGGTACCTCTTGCACGGGAACCCCCTAATACGATGCCTTCTATATAAGGCAAAGAGGATAATTTTTCTGTCACTGATTGAATAATATTATCTATCATACTGAATCACTCCTTTCAATATCAAAAGCTATATCCCATGCTGAGAAACGCCTTTTTTGCCATGTGTTCCTTATGCTTTACGTATATTTCTATGGAAAGGGGGCCTTCAAAATTCATCTTGAAGGCCTTATTTTCCCTGATTAGAGGTCTAACCTACTTAACGTTTAGATAAAATCAATAACCTCTTTCACTGGCCTACTTACGATCTGTCAAATACGAAAAGTAAATTAATTATCGGACTAAGTTTAATTTCTTATCTTTGATTTCATAAATCACATCAGCCACATTATCAAGCAGCCGTTTGTCATGGGTGATAAACACTATAGTTCCGGCATACTCCTTCATTAGTATTTCCAAAGCATCTAAGCTTGGTATGTCAAGGAAGTTGCTGGGTTCATCCATTAGTAAGATGTTATATCTACCCATAAGCATTTTAGCTAGCAATAATTTCATAATTTCGCCGCCGCTTAAAACAGATAAACTTTTTCCAATATCGTTTTGTTTAAACCCCATTGATGCTAGCACGGAACGGATTTCTGAAACATTGTAATCACAATCCTCCTGCATAAACTCCAGGACTTTCTGATTACTGTTGTACTTGTAACCATTTTGTGCAAAGTAACCTATTTTTGCCTTAGGTGAAATAGAAATTCCATCTTCATGGTTTAAGATCATTTGGATTAACGTTGTTTTACCTGTTCCATTACCACCAGTTAGAGCCACTTTTGCTCCAAGCGGAATTTGAAAAGATGCATTTTCAAACAGTACCTTATCTCCAAATATTTTAGTAATTTCCTTACCGACAATAGGATATGGATTGTGGAGCTCCAATGCTTTACTTTGCCTGAAACGAATTCTGCGAATGTCTTCCGGAGCTTCTACATTTCCTAAGGCTGCAATCCTGTGCTCTAGGGATTTAGCGGCATTATGCATCTTTTTTTCCTTACTTCCTATTGATTTTTGATGAGCTAAACGCCCTCCGCCTTCAGTACTTTTTTTCTTTGAAGCACCTTTCGCCTTCTGTTCTATTTTACGAGCCTGTTTTCGCTTTTCCTCCGCAGCCCTTTCCAATCGGGCACGTTCCGCAATAAATTGTTTGTATTCTGCAGCTTGGCTCTTGCGTTCTTCC
The DNA here is from genome assembly GCF_021497505.1 of Turicibacter sp. TJ11. Lineage (NCBI taxonomy): Bacteria > Bacillati > Bacillota > Erysipelotrichia > Erysipelotrichales > Turicibacteraceae > Turicibacter > Turicibacter sp. TJ11. The sequence continues at coordinate 1,690,504 of NZ_CP069349.1, forward strand.
TCTTTCTGACGAAGATAATCAGAATAGTTTCCCCAATACTCAGTGATTTTGCCATCTTTCAGTTCCCATATTTTATCTACTATTTCATCAAGAAAATAGCGGTCATGGCTAATAACTAACAGTGCACCTGTAAAATATTTTAGCTGTCCAATTAGAAAATCAATTCCTTCACGGTCTAAATGGCTCGTAGGTTCATCCGCTAAAATACCATGAACCTGTGCCGATAAGGCCTGTGCTATTTTAAGCCTTGTTTCTTCACCACCGCTCATGGTCTGTATATCTAATTGCTCAACACCGAGCTTGCCTACAAGTGCAAAATCTTTTTCCACCTGCAAAGTTACTTCGTCCAACTGGGGAATATAGGCAAGTTCACCCAGACGATTCATTTTACATCCTGGGGGAGTTAATTCTCCTAAAAGTACCCTGAGTAAAGTGCTTTTTCCAGCACCATTTGCTCCTACTAAACCAATACGGTCATAATCATATACTTCTAATTCATTTATATCTAAAACATCGCGTCCTTTGAATTCCACACGAATGTCTTTTGCTTTTAATATCAATTCCATAACATTTCCTCCTGTCTATAATCGCATGTTTTCTTTTGCTTGTACGCAGGGAAAACCCTGCGATTTTAGCAGGAAGAATTACATGAAAATTAAATACATAAATATGGTCCCTCCTATGAATTTTGTTTTAAATCTAATTTTCTAACCTCAGTTATCATGGGGCAAGCTATGGCAATGCCAATAATTAAAACACCTGATAGTAAAAACCAATGATTTACACCGATTCTATCAGCAAAGAACCCAGATAGAATTAACCCAATTGGCATAGCAAGTGACATGATACTTCCGGTCAAAGAAAATACACGTCCTAAATATTCAGGCTTAATTTTCTCCTGAAAAAGAGCTGTTTGCACACCGCTATAAAATGGCACCGAAAGCCCCATTATTGCACAGCAAACTACAAATATTACAAATCCATTTGGAGGAAGTATTCCCGAAACGGCTAAACTGGCCCCCATTATAAAAAAAGAACTTGTTATTAGTAATACACGCTTTTCGAAGCTCCCTAATCTTCCTAACAATAAGCCTCCTGCTAACATTCCAGATGCAAAGGAAATTTCCGTAATAGAAATATGCACAGGTGTTCCATTAAAGTAATCCATGCTTATTAAAGGAAATAGTGCATTAATTGGCATATAAACAAAAGTATATAGTGTTCCTAAGAGTAATAAGGCAAACAATCCTTTGTTTTGTCTCAGAACGACAATTCCTTCTTTCATTTCTCTTATGAAATTTGGTTCCAAACTTTGCACTTGATCACCCAGCTTAGGAATACGTACAATTGCTACCGTAATAGATGCAATCACAGCACCCAATACATCGATGGCAATAATAGCATTTAGTTCCCAAACGGAGTATAAGAGTGCTGCAACCGCCGGACTAACAATATAGCTTATAGACTGCAAAGACTGACTATAGCCTGCACATTTCGTAAGCTGTTCTTCTGGTACTAAAAGTGGCGTAACCGCATTGAGAGCCGGGGTGTGAAAAGCCGTTCCAATGCTACGGATAAACAATACTACCATAACCATCCAGATAGGTAGCTCCATATACAATGCAACAATAGCAAGCACTGCCCCAGCTGCTGCGATAATTAAATCAGCACCAATCATTATCTTCTTCCTATCATGACGATCCACTAATACACCAATAGCTGGTCCAAAGACCGCATAGGGTAAAAAACCTACTAGTGAAGCCATAGACAAGACCATCGCAGATCCTGTTTTCTCTGTAAGGTAAAAAATGATCGCCATTTGCAGGATGGCACTAGTGATTAATGATACTGCCTGCCCTGCCCATATTGTATAAAACTTAAGTTTCCAATTGTTGTATTTTTCCATTGATATTATCTCCTGCATATTATTTTGCTTGAATTTCTATTTTGAATAGCATTCTAGGCAATAAAAAATGCAGGCCTAAATCCACAATGTGGCTTTTGGTCTGCATACATACAATTTGGAAACATTCATATTAAAGACATAGTTAAATAAAGGTATAGTTAAATAACTTATATCTCACCGTAACTAATGAATGCTCAATATCGTATAAATAAGCACAACAAAAAAGCCTATCATCGGGGATAAGATTCTGCTTTTTTTATTGCCAGCTTATCTTAAACGCATTGAGGCTGTCATAGTTTCGGTTCCTCCTAAACTCTTATTTGTATCAGCATATATTTTAACACAATAAGTTGTTTTAAGCAACGTTTAAAATTGAAAAAAGCCACGGACAGTACAACAAACATATACATCTCAGGAAGATAATATTGATTTAATTATAGATTACCTGAATATACCGATAAGCCATGCTTAATACAATAAACAAATAGTTTGCCACCGGTAGTTATAGGAAACCTACAAGTTGGACTTTGTTCTGGGTACAAGCGATTTAGAAATACTCTGTCACTTTTAACACAGGCCACAAAAGAAAGATAATGATCTTTGGTCATTGGATGGTCAAAAGTGACAAAGTAATCAGTATCTATTTCCTCTACCGTGATTTTTGGTGCAATAGTTGCAACAGTAGGCAAGATACGTTCTAACTTTCTTCCGCAGCAGAAGATAGAGGCACTTCCTGTGCTCACCAAAATATTTCCACAGGAAGGACAGACGTAAAAACGTACTTTATCAATATTGCCGCTGTCCGGCTTATTTGATGTGATTTCACCCTCCATCATCTGTTTCATATCAACACCCAAAATAGTAGATAGTTCTGGCCACAGCGATAGGTCAGGACATCCTAAACCACATTCCCATTTTGAAACAGTTTTATTTTGAATACCCAGTGCATCTGCAATATTTCTCTGGGTAAGTTTTTTTTCCTTTCGTAGCTTGGCAATTAAATTGCCTATTTTCACACAGTCCATGCCACCACCTCCATTTCTCTTTAGTATATCATACTACATGAACCTTGCGATTATTTGTACCAACCTTGCTGGAAGCTGCTTCAAATCGGTTATATCCAGTGTGTTTTCAGCACCGTAAAGTTCTCGGATGGCCTCCTTATCCTGTCCAATGGCTGCAGCTAGGAACTGGATGCCTTTTCGCCTAAATTCCTGCAAAGTATCTTTCATATCATACGCTGCCTTTTCACCTGAATAATCAGGCATAGCCTTAGGCTGCCCGTCACTGATGCTGATTATTAATTTGGATTTTTGGGGCGCATTAAGCAATCTATCGGAAATAATGCACAATGCCATACCATCCCGATTGTTGCTGCGAGCCTGAATGTTCATAAGAGCATATTTTTCATCTGCATCTTTGCTTTCAAAGTCTACATAGGCATGGATGGACATTTGCTCAAGCTTGGAACGGTCTGCTGTATCCCCGTAGACCATGATTGGAATACCGCATCTTGTGCAAAATTCATACAAGGCAACAGCAGCTTGCTTTGCAGCTTCTAATCGGCCAAAGGCTGACATCGAAGCCGATTCATCAATCCTGAGAGCAACCGCAATAGAGGGTTCTTCCTCAGGCGGACGCTTGCAGGCAAATGTGCGAAAATCCATAGAGGCAACCTGATCCGCACAAAATTTTGTGCCATACAACCTCGGTTTCGCGAATTCAGCAGATAATTCATGCTCCAACAGCGGATTTGTTTTTCTGATTAATTCCCGAATAACTGGCATCAAAGTTGTCATCATACGGTTATACTCTTCCCTGTTCTGGTAGGTAACTTCCGGACGATGGACAATCAACTTAATATCTTCATGGACACTTCCTTGAACACTTTGCCGTGCTTCCCTGTTCAACTGTTTACGAAATTCTTTTTTTTGTAATTCGGTTGTATCTGATTTATCGAGCTCATGATAGAATGGAGTGCCATTTTCTCCATTATCATTGCTTGAAATATCAGTATTTTTATCACTGCTCGTATCAGAATGCCCCTCACTGTCTTCTGATTTTCTCAGACGCACTGCATTTTTATCAGCTTGATCTGTCTTGGCCGAGAATTCTCCGTTTTCGGTAATATTAAGTCCCATTACTTCAGGATTTTCTCCGTCTTTTTGCGATTGACAGATGTGATCCATTTCCTCAAGCTTTTCTGTCAAGCCATGACTAGCCAGTGCCTGCTCTAAAATAACAAGCTCCTGCGGATCGGTCGTGATTTTGTATAACACCTTATAATATAAACTTTTTTGGATTGAGGCACCACTTTGAACGGCATCCACCCAAAAGATATAAGAACGCATACCGGCCACACCTTTAATGGTATTGGCGCGGGCTGTCTCATCCAGCACCATAATCGTTTCAGCTAAAAGAGATAGTACAGGTTCAGATTCATAACCGGTCTTAGCTTTAACCCGCTCCATCATCACTTCTTTAGGCGGTAAATCTAGTTTTTCTGCATGCTGCACTCGATCTCGCAAAGCTTCATTTAAGGGCCGGAAGCCATTGTAACCGCGGTTTGTTGTGATAACCGCAATAAAATCAGGGTGACGATGCGCGATACGAGTTGGCAAGTTTAGACTGCCATCTGGTTCTAATGCGGAATTTAGCGCCATTAAAACAGCAGCATCCCGAATCACTGTCGGTTCCTGAATCTCCAAGAGCCATCCATTTTCATATGCACGAACAATCTCAGAAGGATAATAGCGATATTCAACCTTATCAGAATGACCATCTTCTTCTGACAGCACCGGAAGAATCGCACCCAGGACATCGGATTTATCCATATCTGCAAAACAGGTTACTTTCGTATAAGGCAGGTTAAAATCAGCAGATAAAGCTTTGGCAATCTCGGTTTTTCCCGAACCAGCATCCCCTTCCAGCAAAATGGTGCTAATTTTCATTTCACCGCAATTCCAATTTCGTACGATCTCTTCATATATTCGTTTTTCTGCTTCACTTTCAATATGTGAAGGCGGCTTTTTCCAGACAAGCGACTGTTCCTCTTCAGTCAGCTGCCTGTCCGGTGACAAAATACAAGTCTTTTTCATTGTTAGTAACACTCCAACTCTTCTAGTATGCGGCTAAGCACTCGCCTGCGTTCTCCAATTATTTCTCCTAAATCATTTAAACTTTGGGCAAATGCTTTGATGTCCTCATTGATATTTTGATTGTCTACACACACTTCTACTGGTAATACCCCACCTTGTACTCCAACTCGTTCCACTGTGGGTTTTTCCGGGTCATATAAAAGGGGGAGTCGGTAAGCCTCCTTGAAGTAAAGCAATGTCCTGGACAAAAAAATCATCAAATCAAATATTTGATGGATGGGCAGCTCCTGGGCCAAAATCAATTCACCATCTTTATCATTTTTCCAAATCTGTGCGGCAATTTGCATTTTTTTATTTTCTTCCCGCATAGGCGCACCTAACGTTAAACATTTGATGTCAGATTGATAAGCATTTCTGCCATCTATACGGTCATAATCATTTGACACCATAACAACTTTTTCATTCATCGCCATATCCTCCTTGCATTTGGATCAGCAGCGAGACACTGTTCTCTCAAACTTTCTAATTTTGCTGTATGATCTTCATGTGGGTCATCATACTTTAACACTTTAATAACTGATAGTTCAAAGCCTTCCGAGCCATATTTGTTCCAGAGTTCCTGTAATCGTTTATTAGGATGCCAGTTGGCTGCCAATTTCATATTAGTGCTGTTAAAGTCTGATTTTGTATCTTTGGAGATACCCAAAAATACCTCGCCAGTTTCTTTACAACGGTAAGATATTACTCCCATTTCAGGATGTCTGTTTTTATAGGCTTCTAAAAGCTCTTTTTTTCTTTTTGTATCCATCATTTTCACCTCGACTCTAGTATAAAACAATGTATCTCAAAATATAATCCACGCTCCGTAGACTACATGAATCCAGAATTATCCAACAGACAGTATTTTATAAAAAATAGTAGCTTGTGCAACTTGCCGTTAAGTTTTTTCAATTTCCTGTATGACATAAGTATTATAAAGGTTCTATAATATTTGGTGTGGGTGATTCCCACACTTCTTTTATTTGGAATAAAAAATAAGTATAAAAAAAGAGACATCACGTCCCAAATTCTATACCATGTAATTGACCAAAAAAACACGAAAGGATTGGGTTTATGTCTCACAATAATTGTATCTTAACTTTACTCGATTTAAAAGATAAAAATATTACTTTTTCAGAAAATTGGATGGAAGATGTTCAGATTAACGGGATCCGCTCTAAGGTCATTTCTGGTATCCTCTCTTTTCAACCGACCCATTGTTACAACTGTGGTCATCTCTTTGACTCACAAATCATTAAACACGGCTTCAAAACCTCTCGTATTAAGATGATGAAACTCTCTGGCTTTGATACCTATCTCGATTTAAAAAAGCAACGCTATAAATGCCGTCATTGTGATCGTACCTTTACGCTTAAAACCTCTCTCGTAGAATCTAATTGTTACCTTTCTAATCCCCTTAAACAAGCCATTTTCCTAGAGGCTAGCCATAAAAAATCCGAGTCAGATATTGCCCGTGAACTCAACGTATCCCATTCAACGGTCAATCGGATCATTCATACATCGTACGAGGAACAACCCCTTCATTTTAACTCTCTTCCAAAGGTGCTTTGTTTTGATGAGTTTAAGTCGGTCAAATCAGCGGAAGGGGCCATGTCATTCATTTTTTGTGATGCTTCTAATGGGAAGTTAATTGATATCGTTGAAGACCGTCGTCTAAGCACTTTAAAACCTTATTTCATGCGATTTTCTAAGGAGGCCCGTGAAGGTGTAACTCACGTTGTTATTGATATGTATGCTCCGTATATGACACTCATTAAAGAGGTGTTTCCCAACGCTAAAATTGTTTTAGATAAGTTCCACGTCGTTCAACTTTTATCTCGTGCCCTCAATAAAACTCGTATTCGTTTCATGAACCAAAACAAAGAATTCTACAATAAATTCAAACATTATTGGCGCCTTTTATTAAAAGCCCAAGAGGATATCCATTCTACCCACTATTTCTATTCTAACTGTTTCAAAAAGCAGATTTCTCAACAAGAAATCATCGACTTTTTACTCGCTTTAGATCCTGAATTAAAAGCGACTTATGACTTCTATCAAACCATCAAACAGGCCATCAAACTTCGCAACTTTGATGCTTTTCATCATGCCATTCAAAACCCCTCTGACTTACTTTCACCTGAAATGAAAACAGCTTTAAAAACATTAACTAACTACCAAGATTATATCAAAAATACGATTGAAACATCTTATACCAATGGAGTGCTTGAAGGGATTAATAACAAGATTAAAGTGATTAAACGCATGGCCTTTGGATACCGTAGTTTCTATCATTTCAAAGCTAGAATTTTGATTATCCATAAGTACACCTTTGAACAAAAAAATAAAAGGAATCAAACTGCTCAATGAGCAGCTTAATCCCTCACGATTACAGGTATAAAATTTCTTCACCCACACCAGTTGACAAAGAGCCCTAAAAATTAAAAAAGCGTTGAATCTTAAAAGAATCAACGCTTTTTCTATATCATCTACTTACCATTTAATACTTCCACAGTTATAAATGGAGGATATCCATTTCACACAGGATTTGTTGATGAACCCTTGCATCGGTGGTAGCAAGCATTAAGAAAAAATACTTTTTTATTATCAGTTATTATCTTGATAAGCTCATTTCTTTTCTTAGCTTGTCTGCATATAGTCCTACTAAAATTTTACAAAATAAAAAATTAGTAGGACTAACATAAACTTACTTCAAATACTGTCTCGCGCAAGTGGCTTCAGTCCACTCACTCATCACCTTTCCTCGACTTGGTGGTGAAGCTATTGCATCGGGTCGGGCTAATACTTACTTCGTAGAACGAGTCAGGTAACTTCTCGCGCAGTAGATTCATGCCAATCAGTCTTCACTTTGATCAACTTCGAGGGGAATCTATTGCAGAAGATATTCCCAAATACTTATACAACTTTATGTAGACACACTGGCCGAGGTAGCTACATCTACTCAAATTTCATTTTCATTCATTTTCGCAGTGACGCTGCTGCATTGGGTGGCGCTAATTACATATTACAAAATCTAACTCAAATACTGTCTCGCGCAAGTGGCTTCAGTCCACTCACTCATCACCTTGCTCGATTTCGTGGTGAAGCTATTGCATCGGGTCGGGCTAATGCTTACACGTCTTTACGTGTAAGCATAGTCACGACCTCGACATGAGCTGTTTGTGGGAACATATCGACAGGTTGGGCGACTTCAAGGTTATATCCGCCATCGATTAAGATTTTTAAGTCACGAGCTAATGTTGATGAGTCGCATGAAACGTAAACGATACGTTTAGGTTTAGCTTCTAACATCGTATCTAAAAGTGTTTTATCGCATCCTTTACGAGGTGGATCGACAACGATCACATCTGGAATGATTCCATTTTCAATCCACATTGGAATGATATCTTCCGATTTTCCTACTGCGAATTGAGCATTATTAAAATTGTTAAGTTTTGCATTCATCTTGGCATCTTCAATAGCTTCAGGAATAATTTCAACACCATAGACTTCTTTAGCATGTTGCGCTAAGAATAAAGTAATGGTTCCAATTCCACAATAAGCGTCAAATACGACTTCATTTCCTGTTAATCCTGCAAATTCTACCGCTTTTGAATATAGTGTCTCCGTTTGCACAGGATTTACTTGATAAAATGAGCGTGGCGAAATCGCAAATCGGATGCCGTTCATTTCATCATAAATATATGGCTCTCCATATAAGATTTTCGTTTCATCCCCAAAAATAACATTTGTCACTTTTGGATTAATATTTTGAGCAATGCTCTTGATTTGTGGATATTTATTCACTAACGTTTCAATAACAGTCTCAACGTGTGGTATAGTTTTGGTACGAGTAACAAGCGTCACCATGATTTCATCTGTTTTAAATCCGACACGAACAATCACATGACGTAATACGCCAAGATTTAATGATTCATTATATGGATCAATATTTAAATCACGACATAATTCACGCATCGTATCGACAATTTGATCTGAAATATCGGTTTGAATTAAACAAGATTTCATATTTGTAATTTCATGACTTCGTTTTTGATAAAATCCTGCGACAACCTCACCATTCTCATAGCCAAATGGAACTTGTGTTTTATTACGATAGCGATTTGGATTTTCCATTCCAATTGTCGGTAAAACATTAGCATTTTCAATGTGTCCAATACGTTTTAATTGATTAACAACCGTATCATGCTTCATTTGAAGTTGACCTTCATAACTTAAATGTTGAACTTGGCAACCACCACATTGTTTATAAATCCCACAAGCTGGTTCCACACGTTCCGGACTTTTTACAAAATAATCAACCGCGCGTCCAAAGGCATACGTCTTTTTGACAAGCGTAACCTTCATATTAATCTCTTCACCAACTAAAGCATTTGTAACAAAAATCGGAAATCCTTCCACACGTGCAACTCCTAACCCATCGTGTGTTAAGCTTTCAATTTTAACATCGTAATATTCATTTTTTTGAACGGGTATTACTTTCTTTGACATCATTTATCACCTATATATTTCAATTGTTTATTTCATGGATTATTAAATGAACGATTCATAAGAAGAGGGAGACAAATTGTCTCCCCACCCTTATTGCCATTCAAATGTTTGTGTTTCTTTATCGTAAGCACCCCAACTTGGATAATTAGAAATATCTGATTGTTGAATGGTTTGATCCACCTCTAACACTGGAACTTCACCTAATGCTTCTTCTTGCTCAGCAGTTAACTCTGTTAATTCATTAATACGTGCCTGAAAAGCATCGGCTTCTTCTGGATAAGACTTTTTCATCAAATCGATATTTTGCTGTGCACGATTAATTTTAGCTGCCGTTGGATATTTTTCAGCATCTGCAACAATCAATTCAACAATTGCTACATCATGCTCCTTCACATAAGCCAACTCTTCTTCACGATTTGTTGCTTTAAGATCATCAATATCCCCTGTTGAAACAACAAGTTGTAACGTATACTGATTAGCTATTTCACCCGTTTGAGATAAAAACTCATTAACCGTTGCTTCGGCTGCCGCCTGCGCGGTTTCTAACTTGACACCTGTACTAACACGTACATCAAAATAAATAACAGGACCTTGTACTGTGATATCTACATTTTCAACACCGGTTTGATTGACTCCTACTTGCTTAACCTTATCGATGATCGCATCACTAATTGGCTCAAGATTTTCGGTACGATATCCATAAATAGGTTGTCCTGCTGCCTTTAATGGTTCAAAGTAAAAATAATTTAAAACACTATATCCAAATAAGATCGTCAATACTGCTAAAATTCCAATATAACTATATAAAACAGATTGCTTTTTCGTTAAATGACGTTTTTTATCTGTTTTTTTAGCTTCTTCATTTGCCATACGATCACTTCCTTTACTGTTCATCATTCTTACCATGCTATATATATAAGTAGCGATAAGTTTTTCATAGCTGAAAAACTTTTAGCGCTACTATAGTTAGCCTTTATACCAAAAAGCCTAATCTACTAAGCCTGTTTCTTAGAATGTGAAATATATTTCGCTATGTATATATATAAGTCCAGATAAGTTTTTCATATCGGAAAACTTTTAGCTGGCCTATAGTCTGCCTTAGTATTAAAGCAATTGCTCAACTAAGATTGATGTACAATAATGAAATACATTTCTGTTTCTATATAGAAACAAAAATGTCTTTTATCATTTGATATCGTTCTTAGTTGATCGATCAAACCATCACTAAGTGGCAACTATTATTTTCAAAAAATAGATTCACCACTCATAGGATTTTAACGTTTTTCAATGATGAGCTTCTCACTATAAGGTATTTTCATAATAGAATCCCAAGTTTTTATCTTACTAAAAACGAATTGGAACTGATATACGTCTTTATTATACCATTAAAAATTCATAAAACCTAGTAACCATTAACATTCTGCAAAATGTTTTGCGAGTCCTCCTTGAGCTGTTTCACGATACTTCGCCATTAAATCGTGACCAGTTTCTTTCATCGTCTGCATCACTTGATCAAGCGTAATGGTATGGTATCCATCGGTTAACATCGCGTATTTTGCTGCATCAAAGGCACGTTTGGCGGCTACCGCATTACGTTCTATACATGGAACTTGAACGTAACCATAAACAGGATCACAAGTCATTCCTAAATGATGCTCAAGTCCAATTTCTGCTGCATATTCACAATGTAGATTAGAAGCTCCTTTTAAGAAAGCTACTGCCGCTGCTGCCATTGAACAAGCTGATCCCACTTCTCCTTGACACCCCACTTCTGCTCCTGAAATAGAGGCATTTGTTTTAATTAAATTCCCAATTAATCCTGCCACTGCTAACGCATCGATTAACTGTGCATCTGTGTATCCTTCACGCTCTTGTAAGGCAAATAAAACACCTGGTAAAACACCTGATGCTCCGCAAGTTGGTGCGGTTACTACTACATCACCACAAGCATTTTGTTCTGACACCGCTAGAGCATAAGCATAAATTAAGATAGATAAATCATCTGGTGCTGATTTAGCATGCTCATAAAATTGCTTCGCACGACGTGGATAATTTAGTTTTCCAGGTAATGTTCCTTCTTCGACTAATCCATTCATTAAGCTCTCGCGCATAACTGATAAAATTTCTTCTAAATACGGCTTAACTTCTTGTTCATGTTCATAAACATAATCAGCTAATGTCCAATTCTTTTCTTTACAAATTTCTAACACTTCATTCATCGTTGTATTAGGATAAACAGATTCAACCTCGTCACGAGCCTGTCCTTCTTCAATAATTGATCCACCACCAACAGAATAAACCGTCCAAGTTCCTAATTCTTCATTCGCTTCATTATAGGCAATAAACTGCATGGCATTTGGATGAAACGGACGAAAGTCTTCTGGTCGCCAAGTAATTTTTACTGGTTTTGGTTCCATTGTTTTAATAATAATATAGTCTGTTAAATGTCCTTCTCCTGTTGCTGCTAAACTTCCATATAAAATAGCCTCATATGATACCGCTTCTTTATAACGTTCCATAAAGATTTTTGCCGCACGAGCAGGTCCCATCGTATGCGAGCTCGACGGTCCATTTCCTACTTTATATAACTCACGTAAACTTTCCATAATGTTGCCCCATCCTTTATCTTTACTTATTAATTACCATTTTTTATTAAATATTATAAACCTAACTCAATTTTTAATTCAAGCATAGCATCACGAAGTGTTGCTGCTGTTTCAAAATCAAGTGCCTTCGCTGCTTCTTTCATTTCTTTTTCAAGCTTTTGCATTAATTTTTGTTTATCTTTACGAGACATTTTTTTATCATACATGGCCTCTTTTTCAACAATTTCAGTCGCTCGAATGACATCTCGGACGTCTTTACGGACGGTCATTGGAGTAATATCATGTTCTTCGTTATATTTTTCCTGAATTTCACGGCGACGTGCTGTTTCATCCATGGCGCGTTGCATGGATCCTGTTACTTTATCAGCATATAAGATGACACGTCCCTCTGCATTACGGGCCGCACGTCCGATCGTTTGGATTAACGAACGATCACTACGTAAAAATCCTTCTTTATCTGCATCTAAAATAGCAACAAGTGAAACTTCTGGAATATCTAATCCCTCACGCAATAAGTTAATTCCTACTAAAACATCATACGTTCCAACTCGTAAATCACGAATAATTTCAATTCGTTCAAGCGTCTTAATTTCAGAGTGTAAATAGGCTACTTTAATTCCTAACTCTTTTAAGTAATTCGTTAATTCTTCTGACATCTTAATTGTTAATGTTGTAATTAACACACGTTCATTTTTTTCAATTCGTTTATAAATTTCTCCAACTAAATGATCAATTTGTCCACGACTTGGATGCAACTCAATAATTGGATCAAGTAACCCCGTTGGACGAATGATTTGCTCAATGACTTTATCTGTACGTGCTAATTCGTAATCACCTGGTGTCGCTGATACGTAAATCGCTTGATGAATTTTATGTTCAAATTCATCAAATTGTAGCGGACGGTTATCAAGTGCAGAAGGTAAACGGAAGCCATGATTAACAAGAGTTTCCTTACGAGCACGATCGCCATTATACATTCCTCTAACCTGTGGAAGCGTCACGTGAGATTCATCCGCAACTAATAACCAATCATCGGGGAAGAAATCAAGTAAGCAATAAGGTGTTGCTCCACGTTCACGTAATGAAAGTGGCCCTGAATAGTTTTCTACTCCCGAACAAAATCCCATCTCTGCTAACATCTCTAAATCGTATCTCGTTCGTTGTTCAATTCGTTGCGCCTCTAGAAGCTTTCCTTCTGATTCAAAATATTTGACTTGATCTTCAAGTTCTTCTTCAATGTTTTTTAGCGCAATCTTTAATCGTTCCTCTCCTGTCACGAAGTGAGACGCTGGGAAAATAACAACGTGTTTACGTTCGCTTAAAACTTCACCTGTTAATGTATCAATTTCGCGAATACGATCAACTTCTTCTCCAAAGAATTCAATACGAATCGCATTTTTTTCAGTCGCAATCGGAAGGATTTCAACAACATCTCCACGTACACGGAATGTTCCACGATGGAAATCAATATCATTACGTTGATACTGAATACGAACGAGTTCGTTAAGCAATTCATTGCGTTCCATTTCCATTCCTACACGAATCGATACCATCATGCTTTTATATTCTTGTGGATCTCCAATCCCGTAAATACAAGAAACGGATGCAACGACGATGACATCATTACGTTCCAGTAAAGCAGCCGTTGCTGAGTGGCGTAATTTATCAATCTCATCATTTGTTTTTGCATCTTTTTCAATAAATGTATCTGATGAAGGGACATATGCTTCTGGTTGATAATAATCATAATAACTCACAAAATACTCAACCGCATTATTTGGAAAAAACTCCTTTAACTCACTATATAACTGACCAGCTAATGTTTTATTGTGTGCTAATACTAATGTCGGTTTATTAACAGCCTGTACGACATTTGCAATTGTAAATGTCTTTCCTGTACCGGTTGCTCCTAATAACACTTGTTCTTTGACACCTTGATTAATATTTTCAACTAACTCCTCAATTGCTCTTGGTTGATCACCTGATGGTGCATACTTAGACACAATCTCGAACTTACCATTTGTCATAAACTGTCACCTCACATTATCCTCATTATATCATATCTCAATAGGCACTTCTATTATCTTAAATCCAGGTTTAAAGAGATTGACTTTCACTAAAAATAAAACTCACTTACTTACTATGAGCAACTCTTGATTAACTCATCACAATAAAAATAGGAAGATAATAATTATCTTCCTATTTTTATTATTGTTGTAAGACTCCAATCGCTTTTTGAAGTTGAGTATCGTACTGTTTATCACGAACTTTATCTCTTAAAGCAAGAGTTAAATCACCTGCAGTTTTACCATCGATGACTCCTGTTGGTTCAATGCCTGAATCTTTTTGAAATGCTTTAACGGCTTCTTGTGTTGATTTATCGAAATAACCATCTGTTCGATCGACACGATAACCTAACGTATTTAAGATATTTTGTGCATTTTGAATCGATGCATCAACCATATCGTACGCTAACGATTTTCCGTCTGTTAAATAAACTTGATAATAGTAATAAAAATCAGGTGCTTCCACTTCAATGGTTGGTGTAACTCCCTCTTCATTAATCCAGTTTCCATCTGGTGTTTTCCATACTTGAGTTGTAATTTTTAAAGAAGAGTGATCATCAAGTGGCATTGAAACTTGTACTGTCCCTTTTCCGTAAGAAGTCGTTCCAATTACTTCATAGCCTCCGGCTTCTTTCATAGCTGCTGCAAAAATTTCTGAAGCTGAAGCACTTCCTTCATTAATTAGGGTCACAATCGGATAGTCTTTTCCTTCAGTTGACGTTTTGTAGGTTGTTCCCCCACCTTCACGACCTTCAATCGTTGTAATGACTTTATCTGCTGGTAATAGATAGTCAACCATTTCAACAACACTTGTTAAATAACCTCCTGAGTTATTACGTAAATCAACAATTAACGAAGTCATTCCTTGTTCTTCTAAAGATTCAATTCCTTGTTTAAATTCATTCGCTGTGTTTTCACCAAATGTTGAGATTTGTAAGTAGCCAATAGATTCTTCACCGACTGGAATTAACTCTGTTTTCACAGTTTCTTGATCAATAGCTTGTCTTGTTACCTCAATGTAAATTAAGTCTGTATTATCATTTCGTTGAATTCCTAAGGTAACCGTTGAACCGACTGGTCCTTTAATTTTATTAGTTACATCTTGCAAACTTTGTCCGACTACATTTTCTCCATCTACTTCCACGACTAAATCATTCGCTAAAATTCCAGCCACATCTGCTGGTGAATTAGGAAATGGAGAAACAATCATGGTATAGCCATTAATATTAGTGACTTCACATCCGATTCCTGAATAAGTCTCTTCTAAATGCTCAACAAAATTTTCATAATCAGTCATTGTAAAATAAGTTGAATGTGGATCATCTAATGCATCAATCATTCCAGCAATAGCTCCATCTATTAAGGCCTGACTATCACCCTCATAAAAATAATGATACGTTTTTAATGCTTCATATACTTGATTAATAGCCGCTGTCTCTCCATAATTAGCCGGAGAAACAATTGTTTGCATCGTTTTTTTAGCAGGAAACACTAGTGTTAATAGTAATGTGACGATAACCCCTAAAAAGAAGCTTGCCAAGATTTGAAAAATTTTCTTACGCTTCATATAATCACTCCTTTTAACTCAAAATCTTCTATAACCTTTATATCATTTCCTAACGATACCAATAAAATGTAAACTCTATAGAATTATCTCTATTTTATCAATTTTTATTTTCTTTGTCATGATGATAAATTGGAATAAATTAGTTTATATTGTGGTTATTTTATAAAATAAACATTTTTATACAAAGACTGTCATAATTTTCTCTTTTTCACTTCCGAATATTTTGAGTAACTCAAACGATTTATTTCATCTATTTGATCCTCTATCACTCTATAAAAAAAGAACATGTAAAATGATTACATGTCCTGTTATTTTACCATGATGATGGGAAACTAATATAATTTCTTGGATTTACAGCGTACGGATAATTATAATACCCTTCATAAATCTCAAAATGTAAATGAGCCCCGAAAGAGTTTCCTGTATTCCCCATTGTTCCTAATTGTGTCCCACGAGAAACTTGCTGTCCTACTGAAACATAAGGAGCTGAGTGCATATGAGCGTACACCGTTGTTAAAACTTGACCGTTTACATTATGTGTAATCATGACGTGATTTCCATAAGCGCTATGCCATCCTGCACGAATGACCGTTCCTGCTTGCGCAGCGTAAACTGGTGTTGATGTGTCCCCATAGTTTGCTAAGTCGATTCCTGTATGATTTGGATAGCACATATATTCACAGCTAACATATCCTGTTGCTAATGGAATCATAAAACCTGTTCCGCTCACAACCCCTCCACTCGATGAACTTCCATTTGAAATAACTGGTGGTGGCGTTTGTTCTAAAATTTTCTTTTGCTCTTCAGCAATTTGAAGAATTTCTGCTGCTGATAGACGTTCACTTTCTAATTCTTGCATCTGTTTAGCTAGCTCTTCTTTTTGTTGTTCTAATTGTTCTTGATAAGCCGTTAACGTTTGACGTTCTCTCTCTAAATCTTCTTTATTAGAAGCAAGTTCTTGCTTTTGTACCTTTAACGTAGCTAACATCGCCTGTTGCTGACTAACGAGTAAACTTAGCTCATCCATCGCTTCGGCATCACTTTCAGCGAAATGATTCACCACACGTAATCGACGAATTAAATCAACTAAATTTTCTGATTCAGAAAGAACTTGTAAGATCGTATTTGCTCGAGATAAACGCTGTGAAACACGCATACGCTCTGCAACAACCTCTTTTAATTCTTTAATCTCATTTTCTAGTTGATTAATTTCATTTTCACTATTTTTAATTTCATTTTCTTTAACAATAATTTTCTTTTCAAACTCTTCAATCGCATTTTCTGTTTCAGAAATTTTTTGGATCGTTGTTCCCATATTTCCTTCAACAATTTCGATTTCTTCTTGAATCTCTGCTTCTTTTCCTTTTAAGTCTGAAATTTGACTCTGTGCTTCACTAATAATTGCATTACACTCTTCTTTTGTAGAACAAGTTGTGGCTGCCTTTGAAGTGAAAGAGCTTGGTTGAGTTAAGCTAAACGCTACAATTAAACTTAAAACAGTAGCTATTTTTTTAGGCATACAGTCTCTCTCCCTTATCTATATGAGTAGCAAAATATCTCTCACCTTTTTAAATCATATGACGTTAATTAATTTTAAATTAGATCTTTAACGAGTATTTGATAACGGCGAAAAAGCTTCCTAGTAAACTAACAATAATTGAAATAATTCCAATTAAAACACCTAGTTGATAAACGGTTGGAAAAGGTGCTGTCATTTGTAACATTGGAATCACTAATACGCCTCCGAATAATTCGTATATAAATTGGTAACCATAAATCGTAAACAAAATAGGACCTACGGCACCTAAAATTCCGATGATTAAACCTTCAATTAAGAACGGAACCGTCACATGTGATACAGAGGCTCCTACTAACTTCATGATTTTCAATTCATTTTTACGTGCATAAATCGTTAATTTAATTGTATTTTGAATTAAGAATACCGCTAATACTAATAAAATAACAACGATTGTTGAAAATGATTGACGAATAATGTTTGTAATATTAGTAAACGCAGCTAACGATGATTCTTCACCGTAGTCAACGTAGGCGATTCCATCAATTTCTTTAATCGTATTAGCAACTTTATCAACATTTTTCACATCGTCGGCAGCAGCAATCGCGATATCAGGTAACGGATTATCTTCACTTGTATTTTCAAAGAACACCGCTAATTCCGGATCATCCTCACCAATACGGTCAATAAAGTCAGCATATTCTTCCTCTTTTGTTACATGAATGACTTCAGCGACATGCTCATCTGATTCCATCGTTTCTAGTGCTGTTGTAATTTGTTCTTCTGTTGCATCCTTTGAAAATTCAACAAAAATTTTAATTTCACTTTCGACTTGTTCTGTAAAATTACGCGTATTATAAGCAAATAATACAAATAACGCACATAAACTTAACGTTAGCGTTAGTGTAATGACTGAAGAAAGTGACATGAATAAGTTATTCCAAATATTTTTGAATCCATCACGAATGTAACGGAAAAGTTGTCTAATTAGCTTCATAATAACCTCTCACCTCATCACTAAAGATTGTTCCATGATCAATCGTAATAACACGACAATCTTTTTCAAAGATTAATTCATGGTCATGAGTCGCCATAATAATGGTTTTTCCTTCTTTATTTAGCTTCTTTAAAATGTTTACAATTTGAGTTGAGTTTTCTGGATCCAGGTTTCCAGTCGGTTCGTCTGCAATAATAATATCTGGGTTATTCGCAATCGCACGAGCGATGGCTACACGTTGTTGCTCTCCACCAGATAATTGATTTGGATAAAAACGCATTTTATTTTTTAATCCTACTAACTCAATGGCTTTAATCGCTTTTTCTTTAACTTCTTTTCCTGGTAGTCCAATCGCTTCTAGAGCAAACGCAACATTTTGATAAACCGTCATTTTTTGTAGTAATTTAAAATCTTGAAAGACAACACCGATTTGACGACGTAATTTTGGTACTTTAAAACGATTTAACTTCGTTACATTAACCCCTTTAACGATTAACTCGCCACCTGTTGCTTTTTCTTGACGATTAATCATCTTTAAAAGAGATGATTTTCCAGCCCCACTTGGGCCAATAACGAATAAAAATTCTCCTGATTCAATTTGAATATTTATATTATGAAGTCCAATGACTCCGTTTGCATACTTCTTACTGACATTTGTAAATTCGATCATAATCTCCCCACCTATCTCTAGACGTCTTATTTATTATAACATATCTAATGACACTTTCACTTTTTATCAAGAAATTGCCAACAACTACTAACAAAATTCATGAATATTTTTTAAAATCTAACAATAATATTTTAACATAATCACTTTTACATTTATATATCCTGTCGAATAAAACACTGACATAACTAATCTAACTCAATATTTTTTACATTTTTTCCATATTTTCATTTAGATTACATAGAAATAACATCTAATGTTTAGATAAAATGAATTTAGAGTTTAAGATCTTAATCACCAAAGAATGATAGGAATTAAACATTAAAAAGAGAGATACCTTGTAAGGTATCTCTCTTTTTAAGCTGGATAATTTAAATTTGCATCTGTTATTTGATTTAATGTATTTTCTAAGAAAACTTTAGCTTCATATTTAGCCATCGGTAAGTTCATATCTAAGTAGTTTCCACAATCACGTGCACTCGCACCTGGAACCTCACCTTCATAATTTGCAATAAATTCAAATGTTTCTTTAACTAATTCAACAATATCTGATGACTTTAAATCACCTTTTAAAATTAAATAAAATCCTGTACGACATCCCATCGGTCCAAAATAGATGGTTTGATCAGCAGCTGTTTCATGATTACGTAAAAATGTAGCTCCTAAATGTTCTATTGTATGAATTTCGGCTGTATTCATTACAGGTTCGCGATTGGGTAATTTAGTGCGGATATCAAAAGTTGTAACGATTTCTTGTCCAATTATATCTTGGCGTGATACGTAAATACCACGTAATAAATCATCATGGTTAACTGTAAAACTTGGAATCTTTTTCATGAATGATTCCCTCCTTCTTTCAAATACTTATCATCTTTGCCTATTATACGTTGAATTTTAAAATCTTTCTAGAGATACAGTAAAATATCCTTCAACTGTTAAAAATAGAAGATGTTGAGCTATCTTTGAAATAGGAAGATGTATTAAATGTCACTGAGCTGTGAGTGTGAATTTTCTCTATCTCTAATTTTATTCTCTTATCCACAACTCAATTAAATACTATGTCTTAAATACGCATCAATAAATCCGTCTAATTCTCCATCCATAACGGCTTGAACATTTCCTACTTCATATGATGTTCGATGATCTTTCACAAGTGAATAAGGATGGAACACATAAGAACGAATTTGACTTCCCCAACCAATTTCTTTTACTTCTCCTCGTATCTTTGCTAATTCAGCCTCTTGTTCTTCTAATTTACGTTGATATAATTTAGATTTTAACATCTCCATGGCTGCTTCACGGTTTTTGATTTGAGAACGTTGGTTCTGACAAGTCACAATTGTATTCGTTGGTAAGTGAGTAATTCGTACGGCTGAATCGGTTGTATTGATATGTTGTCCACCTGCACCGCTTGCTCGATACGTATCCACTTTTAAATCTTCCGCACGGATTTCAATATCGATGTCTCCTGAGAATTCAGGCATGACATCACATGAACAAAATGAAGTATGACGACGTCCACCTGAATCAAATGGTGAAATTCGTACTAAACGATGAACTCCACGCTCAGCTTTAAAATACCCATAAGCATTATTACCTTTAATTTTAATCGTTACACTTTTAATTCCCGCTTCTTCGCCAACTAAATAATCTAATACTTCCACTTTAAATCCTTTTCGTTCTGCGTAACGAGTATACATACGATACAACATCTCTGCCCAGTCTTGTGATTCCGTTCCACCTGCACCTGGATGTAACTCTAAAATCGCATGATTAGCATCATATGGGCCACTTAATAAAATCTCTAACTCAAATTGATTTAACTTCTCACTCACTTCACTAATTTGATGTTCTAGCTCACTTTGTAATTCTTCATCTGCTTCTTCTTGAAGGAGTTCAAAAGCAACGGCTAAATCTTCTACTTCGCCATCTAATGTGTAAAATGTATTCACTTTATCTTTTAAAACATTAGCTGCATTAATAGTCTCTTGAGCTTTTCGTTGATCATCCCAAAAACCAGGAGCTTGCATTTGATCATCGTACGCTTTAATCTCTGATTCTTTTTGATCTACATTTAGTGACTCTTTAAATTGAGCAATACGCTCAGACATCTTTTTGATTTCTGCTCTTATCTCATGAATTTCCATTTTATCACCACTTCTTTATGTCAACTTTTATGTCATAAATTATTTATTTAAATGCAAAATTAGTTCAACTAATCAAGATGACCAGTTGAACTAATTTGACGCATCAGAAGTTAGTTATCTGATTCAGCAAATAACTTCTAGCTTTCTTTTCCACAACATTGTTTATATTTTTTTCCACTTCCACATGGACATTCCTCATTGCGACCCACTTTTTGTGCACTACGAGTGACTGGACGTTTTTTCTCTTCTTTTCCGCTATTTGTAGCTGTTGGTTTTGCGACTTCTTCACGTTGTAAGTTTTGACGAATTTCTGCACGTAAAATATAACGTGTTACATCATCTTCGATTCGTTCAATTAAGCGATTAAACATTTCAAACCCTTCACTTTGATACTCATGTAATGGATTGATTTGTCCATAAGAACGTAAATGGATTCCTTGTCGTAAAGCATCCATTGCATCAATGTGATTCATCCAATGTGTATCAACCACACGTAATACAATAACTTTTTGGAACTCATGGAAAATTGATGGATCAATTGATTGTTCTTTTTCACGATAATCGTCTTTAACAAGGTTCGCTACATAATCAATCATTTCTTCTTCTGTTTTTCCTTCTAAATCAGATAATTGAACTTTATTAATCGGGAATAGGTTCGTATTTAAGTAGTTTAATAGCCCTTCATAATTATACTGATTAGCTTCTTTATTTTTAGATTCAGAGCTATCTGCTGAAGAAAATGTTTGAACTAAACGTGTGACAGATGATTCCACCATACCAAAAATAATGTCTGTTAAATCTTCTGTTTCTAAAATATCTTGACGTTGTCCATAAATGACTTCACGTTGACGACGAATGACATCATCATATTCAAGTAAGTTTTTACGCATGTCGTAGTTATTACCTTCAACACGTTTTTGAGCCGATTCCACTGCTTTAGTTACCATTTTACTTTCAATCGGTTCATTTTCATCCATCCCTAATTTATCAACCATCACGTGCATACGATCTGAACCGAAACGACGCATTAATTCATCTTGGAACGATAAATAAAAACGAGTATAACCTGGATCTCCTTGACGACCTGAACGTCCACGTAACTGATTATCGATACGGCGTGATTCATGGCGCTCTGTTCCGATAACAGCTAATCCACCTAACGCTTTTACTTCATCTGTTAACTTAATATCTGTTCCACGCCCTGCCATGTTCGTGGCGATTGTTACAGCCCCTTTATTTCCAGCATCCATAATAATTTCTGCTTCTCGTTCATGATTTTTCGCATTTAATACGTTATGAGGAATGCCTTTACGTTTTAATAACTGTGAAATATACTCTGATGTTTCAACTGCTACTGTTCCAAGTAAGACTGGCTGTCCTTTTTTATGACACTCAATGACTTCATTAACAACCGCATTAAATTTTGCATTCATATCCTTATAGACTAAGTCTGGGGCATCAACACGCGCAATTGGACGATTCGTTGGAATTTCAACAACCATCATATTATAAATATTACGGAACTCTTCTTCCTCTGTTTTTGCCGTTCCTGTCATTCCTGATAACTTATTATATAAGCGGAATAAGTTTTGGAACGTAATCGTCGCTAATGTTGACGTTTCTTGTTTAATTGAAACGCCTTCTTTCGCTTGAATCGCCTGATGAAGTCCTTCTGAATAGGCACGACCTTTCATTAAACGTCCCGTAAATTGGTCAACAATCACGACTTCATCGTCTTGAATCACATAGTCTACGTCACGAGCCATAATATAATTTGCTTTTAAGGCATTATTAATGTGGTGTAATAAAACGGCATGCTTAATATCATATAAGTTATCAATGCGAAAGGCACGTTCAGCTTTTTCAATTCCACCTTCATTTAGCTGAATATTTTTTGTTTTAATATCAATATTATAATCTTCTTCATCTTTTAATGTTTTAACAAATCGATCCGCATGAGCATAAAGATTTGCCGTACGCTTTTGTCCACCTGAGATAATTAACGGTGTACGTGCCTCATCAATTAAAATAGAATCAACTTCATCAACAATCGCATAGTTTAATTTACGTTGTACCATTTGTTTTGCATATAAAACCATGTGATCTCTTAAATAATCAAACCCTAATTCATTATTTGTTGAGTACGTAATGTCGCAAGCATATTGTTTCTTTTTCTCTTCAGATGGCATTCCTGCTAAGTTTAATCCAACCGTTAACCCAAGCCAACGATATAGTTCTCCCATCTCACGCGCATCACGACTAGCTAAGTATTCATTGACGGTAATGATATGAACCCCTTTACCTTCTAACGCATTTAAGTAAGCAGGCATGGTAGAAGTTAATGTCTTACCTTCACCCGTTCTCATCTCAGCAATATTCCCACCGTGTAAAGCAATTCCCCCAATAATCTGTACTTTATATGGTTTCATTCCTAGTACACGAGTTGATGCTTCGCGAACAACAGCAAATGCTTCAACTAATAAGTCATCTAATGTTTCCCCTTTTTCAATTCTCTCTTTAAACTCTAATGTTTTATTTTGAAGTTGCTCATCTGTTAGTTGTTGCATATGTGGTTCTAAAGCAATTACTTCATCGGCTAATTTATCGGCGCGCTTTAGTACTTTCACACTTGGATCTAACATTTTCTTAATAGCTGCAATCATCATCATCGCTCCTTGTCTATCTTTAACTAACCCTAGTTAGCTAATACTCTTTTTATTAACATAATGTTACCACTTTTAAGTAAACATGTACATAAAAAATCCCCACTTGGACACAATGTGACCTAATTTTTACCTATATTCTTTTTCACTTTACTCCTACGGCATAAATTTGATCTCAAGACTTGATTAAATACTTAGTTTTTATAATAGAATTTCGAATCTTAAATGGCGACTTTACTCATATAAAAAGCTGTCTCTTAGTTAAGACAGCTTTTAAAAAACTTCAGATGGAACAAAAAGACTATCTAAGATAGTCTTTTTGTTCTCTTTATTAGTGATTAGTTTCAATAACGGCATATTTTCCATCTTTACGACGATATACGACGCAAACAGTATCGACTTCCATATCTCGATAAACGTAAAAATCATGACCTAATAACTCTAATTGCATAATCGCCTCTTCAACATCCATTGGTTTTAAATGAACATTTTTTATCTTATAAGGAATCTCATCATGTTTATTATAAACTTCTGGTGTATCATCCATATTGATAAAATAATTACTAATTCCTTCGCGTTCACGGATCTTCTTATTTGCTTTTGTTTTATGACGACGAATTTGACGTTCTAATTTATCTACCACTAAATCAATCGCTGCATATAAATTATCACTTTCTTCTTCAGCGCGAAGAATAAATTGATTTCCTGGAATCGTAACTTCCACTTTTTGAATGACATCATAAATCTTAATGTAGACGCGAGCCTCTAAATCTTGATTAGTCGGCAAGAATCGCTGCAGACTGCCTACCTTTTCTTCAATGTAATTTTTAATTGCATCTGTGACTACAAAACGATTAGCTCCCCTAATTTGAATTCTCATTAGAATCACTCCTATCTATCTGATGTACTTTTATTATAATACAAATCCGAAGTAATAGAAAGCGTTTTCCGATTTTTGTCGAACGTAACTTTTTTCTTAAAAATCTAATTGAAAATTTCTTTATTGTATTAATATTTCTTATTTAAGTTTAGTCAGTCATCCACCTATTTATACCTAGAAAACGATTATAAAAATTTAATGGATACGCTTAGTATAATCTTATCGTTTGATCGTTAGATAATTCCTTTGAAACGATTAATATGTCTACTGGCAACGGAAGTCTTTGTTTCACTTGCTCGATTAAAATGAAAAACCAAGGATAAGGTGCCTGACTATCAATCTCTAGAATGGTCACTTGGTTTCCTTTTTTCAGTTGCTTCTTAATCCTCCTTTCAAGAGCTGGAAAAAACAAATCAATTAAGATTACATCTCCTTTTCCTAAGCGAGTGATGACACCTTGAAGCCATTCGTTATTCTCAAATAAAACGGCGTCTTTTTTAAAAATAAAATTTGACTCACAGCGACAACAAAGTTTTAGAGGCCCAATAGATAAAAAATCATGAAATCTTTGGATAGTGATCTCTTGATGACAGACTAAACAGTTCATCTCATCGCTCCTCCTTTAACAAACCCTGTTGTTGAGCCATTTGATTCATTCGCTTAATTTGTTCGCGTGCGCTATCCATCGCCTGAGTCACTCCATAATGAAACAACACAATCTCTCCATGGGGATAGCTTGGGTTTCTCCCCACTCTTCCACTAATTTGTACAAGAGCACTTTCTTCATATACCTCATGTTCAGCACAAAAAATTGCTACATCAATATTAGCTATGGTCACTCCACGCTCTAAAATCATTGTCGTAATAAGAAATTGCCCCATTCCTTCTTTAAATTTCTTCACCTTCTCGAGTCTGTCACTATCACTTGAATAGACAAAATCAACTTCTAACCTCATCAATTTCTTCAATGCTTGTTGAAGAAGATGCCCCGCTTCAATCGTTGGAACAAATAAAAGGGCTCGTCGTTGCGTCATAATCTTGTTCCTTATCCATTTTAAAACGACATGCGGAAGTAATCCTTTTTTCAAAGCTCGCTCAAGATTTCCAGCCCATTGAAACTTAGGAATATCGAGCGCATACAAATGATATCTAGCAGGAATCAAACAACATTTAAGCGCCCCCTTTTTAATCGCTACTTGATCAGCTTTTGAAGGGGTTGCAGATAAATAAATAGTCGCGCAGGTTGGCTTACAAGCTTTTTTCGCTAATCTTGGTAACATCTCATCAAACGTATAAGGAAAGGCATCCACTTC
Source organism: Turicibacter sp. TJ11 (assembly GCF_021497505.1). Taxonomy (NCBI): domain Bacteria; kingdom Bacillati; phylum Bacillota; class Erysipelotrichia; order Erysipelotrichales; family Turicibacteraceae; genus Turicibacter; species Turicibacter sp. TJ11. The sequence goes on from NZ_CP069349.1 coordinate 1,716,481, forward strand.
ATCAATAATTAATAAATCAAAGGCTTGATAAAACCTAATCAATTGATGAGTGGTACTAATGACAATATCTCCATAATCATTTTTCTCATCGGAATGTCCATGAAGACCAATCACTTTAGCATGTGGAAAAGCTTTTTTAAGACGGGGAACTAACTCAATCACAACATCCGTTCTTGGAATCGCCCAACACACTCGTTTTTGTTGCTTTAATGCAAGAGATATCGTTTCAAACATCATTTCCGTTTTCCCAGCTCCACATACAGCCCAGATCAAGCCAACTTCATTCTTATTTAAAATTGACTTTGAAAAATTAGAAGCTTTTTGCTGAAGTAAAGATAATTTAAAGTCAGCGTTTAATACATGTGCATTTTTAGAAATACTGGCCCTAATTAATGACCGATAGAGATAATGCTCACTGTCTACCATCTTAAAGTCTAAGCATTGGCGGCAGTAAGTAATGGTTTTCTCGTGATATAAAAAGGTTCCGAACCATTCATCTGATTCATTTAAACAACGCTCGCATCTTTTATTATTTACTCCTATAACTCTCACAACATTTTTTTCCTGAACAACGCCTTCTTTTATCCTTTTTAGGTACTCCTCCTCCGTCCATTCTCGTCCACTCACATCGACCATAAAAAAATCACCTCTAACATAACCTACGTTACAGGTGATTCATTTCTTTTATTTAATTTTTTCCACCTGACAGCGAGGTAATAACGACTGGTAATCTTGTTGGATCACATGGGCTGTCTCAAACGTCATTGCATTTGCACTTGATAAGGCAATTGCTTTTTGAAGCATTGTCGATGGATCGTCTCCTTCCGTCAATGAAAGACACATTGAGGCGACAACTGTATCTCCACAACCAAGTGTACTTTTCACTTCTACTTCTGGTGCTTTACCTTTCCAAACCCCATGCTCAGAAACAAGCATCGCACCTTCTTTACCAAGTGAAACTAAAACATAAGTGATGCCTTTTTTACAAATATTTTGAGCATATTCAATCATTTGTTCATCTGTTGCAGTTTTTTGATTCATTAGCTCAAGCATTTCATCTTTATTTGGTTTAATTAATTTTGCTTTTTCTTGAATGGCTACTTTTAGTAAAGGGCCTGATGTATCCACAATGACTTGATCACAATTTGCTTTCGCTACTTGAATAAGCTTTTTAAAATAAGATTCATCAATCCCTTGAGGAGCACTCCCACAAATCGCGACAACCGTACTTTGCTTTGCTAGTTTTTCTACTTTTTGTAGTAATTGATTCAGTTCATGGGCATCAACTTTAGGACCTTTTTCAAGTAATTCAGTTCGCTTTCCTTTTGTATCGAATAGTTGAATATTTGTTCGAGTTGTTCCAGCAATTGAGACAAAATGATCATGAATCTTCTCTTCTTCAAAACATTGTCTAAAAATCGGAGCGACCATTCCTCCTAAAAAACCAGTTGCACTCACTTCATGATTAAAATCTCTTAAAACTTTAGCAACATCGATTCCTTTTCCGGCAGCAGATGCACTTAAAAGTTCAGCACGATTGGTTTCACCAATCTCAATATGATCAATTTGCATTAATTTATCTAATGCAGGATTTAACGTTACAGTTGTAATCACTAACCTCACACTCCTTTGAGTTTAGTATGCTCATGTTTAATCTATTCATTTATCACAGATGAGACAAACCTAAAGTTAAACAGTCTGATAACCTAAGAAAATAAAAAAGAAGCTATCGAAGTTAGATAAACTTAATTACCCATTGTTCGATAGCTTCTTCAAAAATATGATTACTCTGATTTAGAGTGACGTTTATTTGTTAATTGTATAGTATATCCAATCACTAAAAGAATCGTTCCTACTACTAACCAATTCATTAAATATCCATACCCTGTTTCTGGTGTTACTATAGAAGCGTTATTTCCGTTTCCATTGTTGTTTCCGTTTCCGTTGTTGTTTCCGTTTCCGTTGTTATTTCCGTTTCCGTTGTTATTTCCATTTCCGTTGTTGTTTCCGTTTCCATTGTTATTTCCGTTTCCGTTGTTATTTCCGTTTCCGTTGTTATTTCCGTTTCCGTTGTTATTTCCGTTTCCATTGTTATTTCCGTTTCCGTTGTTGTTTCCGTTTCCGTTGTTGTTTCCGTTTCCGTTGTTGTTTCCGTTTCCATTGTTATTTCCGTTTCCGTTGTTGTTTCCGTTTTCGCCATTATTTTCGTTTTCATTATTGTCTAATAACTGATTTAAATAATTAATGACTTCAGTATTACTTGGTGAAACCATTAACGATAAATAATGCGTGTCTTGTGAATTCTTTAATATTAAGTTATAAGTGATCTCTTGACGTGCGTTAGCAATCTTTACGATGACTTCATATCCATCAATTAACTTCTTAATTGATTCTACTGTTGCATTATCAGCTACTTGCAACACTAGTGGATTTTCCTTAGTTGCATCTCCTGAGACTGGCAATAACACACCTGTATCAATTTTATCTTTTAATGATTGTGGAACATTTACTTCCGCATCTTGTGACTCGTTAACTACAATAACTTCATCTGTATCGCGTACACGAATTCGTTTTCCAGCGGCATCTTCGGCTGCTAAACCAATAACTGATAATGTATCACCTACTTGAATACGTGATGACCATGTTTCAGGTTGATCTCCTGATGTTCCACCACCAATATATCCGTTGATATGAACACGAGCATCTCCCGAACCATCGTTAATAATAATGTTTCCGGCTTTTACATCAATTGATTTAACAATTCCTTGAGCAGATACTAGTAATCCTTCATACTTTTCTAACATACTGTCTGCTGTTGATAAAGCTGTTGCGTCAACTAAGTTAATCGATTCATTGATAATCTCTACGTCAGTTAATTCTTGAACTTCACCTAATTGCGTATCCCCTTCATATGATCCAACGACTCCAGTAATACGTACCTTTTGCCCTAATTTTAACTTTGTATTAGCAATCGGATGAATTGTAATTCCACCTGTTTCATCTTGTACATAAACAACATCGAAGAATGATGTTAATGGATTTGAGTTTCCAGCTGTTACGATTCCTTCAATCGTACGAGTTTCACCTTTTAAATCCGGTTCATTATCTCCGTTTTCATCAACATGTAACTCAGCAATCGGTGTAATTTGTGCTGCTTTTGCTGGAGCTAAATCATTAATAAGATTTTTGATGATCGTACGATTTGAATAATCACGGTTTGGATCAGCTTCAAAATCTGAGAAGAACGTCACACCTGAAGCCACAATTTTCGAACCGTTTGGCAACGTTTCAACCGCTAAAGCAATAATATCATTTCCAGAAACAGGTGTATTATCACCTTTTTTATCTGCATCATCACTTTGTGTTGTTTCGTGTCCACGCACAACAGCATCTATATTTTTTGCCCCTTGTGGAATTAATACTGAGTTTCCACTATAGAAACTAAATTTATAGTCCGTATTCTTAGCATTTCCTTGCTCGATTTTACCAAAGTCTATTCCTTTAGTATAAATACTTTCTTCATTATAATCATCAAAGTATAAACGATAAGTTTGTCCACCATTTTCTACTGGATCGATGACTTGATCGTCATTAAAACGAATAGTTGCTCCAATTGATTCTAAAATTTTATTTCCTTGAGTGGCGTTTTGATATTCTCCTTCTGCATCTTTATAATCTGCTTTAGACGTAATAATTAAATCTCCACCCGCTTCAACAAAAGCTTTAATTGCCAAAACTTCATCATCACTATAATAAAACTTATCACTTGGATCCGTAATGATTAATACATCAATTCCGTTTAATATTTCTGGGGTAATCGTCTCTTTATTGATTTTAACAATTCCACCTTCTTGACCAACTAGCTCCGTTACATATTTCATGTTATCTGGATAAGTTCCTGTCACATAGCCATTTTCCTTACTTCCATCAATTAAAACATGACTAACTTCAGTTGTATCAAATGTTCTTACTTCAATACGCTCTGTATAAGTACGTTCTGCGCCATTAATGTTTAATGTAATGACCGCTTCGATTACGTTTTTACCTTTTTTAGTTAGTGGAAATTTAGCACTTAACGTTGCTGTATCTGACGGAGCAATATTTGCTAAAACATCTTTAGCTACAGCTGTTGTTGAACCATTTAAGAAATATTCTACTTTTACATTTGTAATAGCAGTTGGTTCATTATTATAAACAACTGCATCAACTGTAACCTCATCTCCAACTAATAATTTTGAAGAACTTGCTGTTACACTTGAAATCCCAACATTTTCTTTTTCGCCAATCCACACTGGAGCCGTTACCGCGATATCTAAATCATTTTGTGTTACTTTAACATAGTAGTATGTTGATGAAACTTCTGGTTCAAATGAGAATGCCCACTCTTTCTCTGTTGCATCAACATCCGTAATTTCATGAGCAACACGTCCACCATCTGTAATTAATTGAATTTTATCAATTGTATCTGAAGCATCTGGATCCATTACTTTGATGTAAACTTCAGCTGAATCTTGTTCAGATAAAATTGATCCCATTGTTGCCCCATTTAACTCGTAGGAAATGTGTAAGTTTTCATCTTCCGTTGAATAAACGCGGCGTTCACGAATCGCTTCATATAAACTATCGCGTGTTAACTCTTCAGCTTCAATAACTGTACGAGCTGTATTGGCATTTCCCCATAAACCTTTATGATTATCTTGATTGTTTGTAGGAGCAACATGCCATCCTTTATCTAATGCACGTGTATAATACTCATATGATGGGAAGTGTGCACTACTGCGAATTGGTCCATCACCATTTCCAACTTCAATTAATGTAATTAACTCGTCAATTTCTTCATCATAAAAACCAAAATCTACGAAATCTCCGAATGTTGTCCCTGGGTGATTGAACTGTGAAACAGATTGTGATTGGGTTTTTAAAGCTTCGTAATAATTACGTAAATTCATCGCAGCATTTGTACGAGTTTCGAATCCTTGTGTATTGAATGTATTCATATGACCGTACTTTCCAGTACCTGCTGACCATGTCATCTCATAGGCATAAATAGCTGTAAACTCATGATCTTTATTATATTTATCTGCCGCACTTAATCCAGTTTGCCATTTCTCACTCATTGATCCATCAGCAATATTTGCCTCTGTATCATTATCAAACGAGTTTGAGTGGTCTGTTACAGCTAAGAAGTCTACACCGGCTTTATCTTTAGCATAAGTGTAAGCATCATCAATTGATCCAGCACCATCTGATAAATTAGTATGTGAGTGTAATTGACCAAAGTATAAGTTTCGTGCCACATCCGCTACCTTAAATGTCCACTCTTTTTCAGTTTCATTACCTGCTTTATCTGCTAATTGTAACTTCACTGTATAAGTTCCATTTTCTAATGCTTCATCAACTTGGTAACTTAGTTCTGTTTCAGTCACTACTGCTTTATCGGTAATATCATTTTCATTAAAGAATAACTTAATTGAATCGATATTAATTCCTGAACGATCACAATATTTAGCTGAAATTTTAGGTGTTTTATTTTTACCTAAGTTTGCGTTATCAGCAGGTGAAACTGATGTAATTTCTGGTTTCGTGTAATCATCTGATGAAACTTTAACTGTCATTGTTTCTGAGGTTGCTTTATTTCCTTCAATATCAGAAGCTTCAATCTTATATTCAATTCCTTTAGCATCTAATTCTTTCTTAGAAATAACACCTTGATAAACACCATCTATCAATCCCATTGGAACTGATTTAAAATCTTCTGTTCCAATCACGCGATAAAATAACGTGACATCTCCCACTTTACGATTATCTGTTACCTTAGCTTTAACAGTCATATCATAATCTAAATTTCCTGAATCTACGATATCAACTAACGAAATGACTGGCGCTTCAGTATCCTCTTCTTTTTCCCCTAATGCTTGTGCATATAAGCTCATATCATCAAAGGCAATATTCATTTGTCCTTTTTCTTCAATATAAATTCGAATACGTGTTGCATCTTCTGGAATACGAACTCCGTAGTTTTCGTATTTCGCTTCAAATGAGTTAAACATCGCTAAGTCTTTCCACTCATCTTTGAAATTTGATTGATACTGTACACGTAAAACTGTTGTACCACTTGCCTGTGAGCTATTTCCTTTAGCTGCAAATTTCAATAATCCATTTTCAACTAAACGGAACTCCTCAGTTGTAATGTATTGTCCTTTTTTAGAGAATTTAACGGAAGGAGCTGCTACGTTTCCAGAATTATACTTATCGTCACTTGTTGAGTTAGTTTCCCATCCCTCAGCTAGTTTAGGAAAATCTTTAAATCCTTCGTTAAAAACAGTAACAGGATAATCTTTACTTTCTGTCACTTCAATACGTTTTTGTCCGACATATTTCTTACCATCAATCATTGTTGTTGCAGCAACTTGACTAACTCCTGTCGCTAACGCTTGCATTTTTCCTGCATCATTAACTTTTAAAACATTTGATTCTGTTGATTCAAATGTAACATCTGAGACTACTTCTCCTTCAGTCGTTGTCACTTGTAATGTCGAAGTCATTCCAACTTCAAGTGTTGAGGCACCAGATACAACTAATTCACCATAAGCATCCACTTCTGGTTTAGACTCTGAATCGTTGCCTGGTGTTTCTTCTGTTGAATCTTCTCCCATTGTTCCCGTTCCATAAATAGCAATATCATCGATTGAAATATTTCCTAATGATTTTTTAATTCCAAATCGAACTTGAGTAACGGCTTGTGAAAGATCAAATGTTAATGTCTCTTTTTCTTCGGTAATAACATCTTCAAAAATAATCTTCCATTCATTATTTTCTAAAACTTCAACAATAAGTTGTGATGTGAAACCATTGTTTCCACCATTTCCTTTTGTTAAAAACGATAATTTCCCTTGAGATTCCAATTTAAAGATGGGTGATGTTAATGTCTGTCCGCTTTGTTCTAATTTTACAGCAGGTGCATTTTCACCACTTTGTGCAATATTATTATAAATTGGACGCTCTACCTTTGTATTAGCTTCCACCCAACCTTCAGGCATCTCTACCTTGTAGTTATCAAAACCTTCTTTAAAGATTAAAGATTGTTCTACTTCCGAAAAAATCTCCTGTGCGTAGACTTTCGGGCTTGGAATAATTATTCCTGATGTTACGATACTAAAAGCTAACGTACTATTTAGCATCTTTTTAAAAAATACTGTCCTCATATGATCCTCCACTTATTTATTTGCTGTTATATGATTGGCCTTTTATAACAACTAAGTAACTATTCAGCCTAGTAGAAAAGAGTATCACAAAAAGGAGTGCTCATTTAGTGAAGTACTCCTTGTGAATGTTATGAAAATTGAATCGTATTTCCCATTAAAATGGTTTCAATACTTTCGATAATATTTAATCCTTGCTTTTGACAAGTAGAGATGAAACCTCTGATTCGGGCGAAACAATGAGCACCTTTTTCTGTTCGGAAACATCCGGATATTTTTTGTTTAGTTTTAGTCATTCGGACATCACGCTCAGCTAAATTATTATCAAACGGAACTTCAACTTGATACAGAAATTCTAATACTTCTTCTTGTCGTTTCGATAAACGATTGAGTAATCGAACGGAATCCGTATTCTTTTCATGCAGTTTTAAAGGATTCTCACGGTAACCCTCTTCGATGATTTGTTGGTATCGTTTCTCAAACTCCTGTATTTTAGATAAGGGTAAAGGATATTCCGTCTCTTCTGAATAAGTTTTAGCTTCAAGTAATAATTTCGTCATGTTTTTTGCCCACTGTTGGTTCTCAAAATCGATGATTCCTTTAAACTCTCTTAAATGATGAACGTTACATAAAGCATGCGTACAATCATCATATTTAAAATACGGGGTCCAATGGTCATGGATGACGGTTCCTTTGAAAGAGGGAAGAATGCCATTGGCTTCAATGGCTTGAGAGCCACGCTTTTCATGAACAAAGTAATGCGTGAATTTTTGATTTGAAGTCACGTGAAGCCAGTGTCTCTTTCCATTGACATAACAGCCTGTTTCATCTAAATGAAGATGATTTGATGCCAAAAGATTTTCTTTGATTGAGGCTTCAGTCGTTTCTAATAACTCATCACATCGTTTCGTCATATTCACCAGTGTTCCTTGGCTGATGGTCGCTTTGAAAATATCTTGAGTCAATTGTTTCAGACGGTTGAAAGGAATCAATTGATAGTGACTGAAATAAGTTAATACACTTGTTAAATGTGGCCCATATTGTGTCGGTTGTGTGACATGTTTCGGAAATAGTCCTTCATTTTTAAAGTGACAGTTAGGACATACTTTAATTTGGGATTGATGCTCAGTCACTTGAAGCCTTAAGCTCGGTAAATCAAAAACTTGACGTCGAATCGTTTTTTGAGGTTCAACGTTTTCTAAACAACACCCACACCCTTGGCAAGTTTTCGGATGATGTGTGACGACATGATCCGGATCTTTTATCATTTTTAAGGTTGAACCTTGATGTCCGACTTGACCACCCGGTTTTTTATTTGAAGGTTGACGCAAACTTTTTGTCTTTTTAAAACCATCGGTTGACGGAGGTAAGCTACTATTTTGACTGGTTTGATTTGATTGTTTTTCAAGTTTCTTAAGGCGAGCATCTAAATCTGAAACAGTCTGAGATAACTCAGAGATTTGAGTGGAAAGTCCTTGAACTAAACTAATAACGGATTGAATCCCCTCCTGATAAACTTTGATGATTTCAGATTCTGACATGAGATGACACCTTCTTCTAAAGTTGGAATAGTAAGGATATTATAACGTAAATCTTACAAATAGGTAAGTTATTCACGAGAGCTACATATCATTAACAAAAACACCAAGGAATGGAATTCATTTACTTGGTGGCTGAATAGTTACACAACTAAAACAAATTATACCAAATTAACTCAATTTTTTTGTTATTTTTTTGTAATAAATTAATTATTTTGTAAAATTATAGAATTTAAAAAGCTATCTCATTGTGAGATAGCTTTCTTTAACTATATTTTTTTATACATATAGGCGGCAATTAAAACTGTGATTGGAACAGTAATAACAATTCCAATACTTCCAGCTAATCCCTGAACTAACTCTGTTCCAAGAACATCTAAGTTAATTAACTGCATTTCGCTAATTGTTGCGGAGTAAATTAAAATAGCAGTAGTTAATGAACCTCCAGCTAAGGCTAAGATCAGTGTATTAGTCATTGTTCCGATCATATCTGTTCCGACATTCATTCCACTTTGAATTAATTCTTTCATCGTTAATTTTGAGTTAACAGAAACTAATTCAAACATCGAAGAGGAAATAGACATAGCTACATCCATTACAGCTCCTAAAGAAGCGATTAAAATTGATGCTAACAGTAATCCTTTTACCTGAAGCTTACTCGTTTCAGATACATAAAGTAATGCCTCAGTATCTTGCATTGTTCCACCTGATAAATGAGCTAAGTCACTGAAAATATAAGCGATTAATGTTGCAATTAGGACACCTGCTAATGTTCCTAAAATAGCAGTCAGAGATTTTTTGTTTAATCCCGCTACTAACCATAAAGTGACTAATGTGCTTAAAACAACAATAATAAGAGCAGCTAATACAGGATGCATTCCTCCTAACATTAACGGTAACATTAAAAAAATCACACAAATTCCTGTAAAGAATAAAGAGACTAATGACTTAACACCTTTAAATTTCCCAATCCACGTGACTAAGGCACAAAAAATAACTCCTAATAAAACTAATACGTGGTGGCGCTTATAACTACTAACAGTCAAATCAAGAATTTCTCCTTCATCTAAATAAGCACCGACAATAATATTTGTTCCCGGTTTAACAATTGTGTTATATAAGCGGCTAATATGATTTTTAAATGTATACTCGTTTCCTTCATATGGCCCATCTGTTAACTTTACACGTATTTCTTGTATACCAACTATAAATTCTTCGGTATAGTTATCAGGCCCAAGATCTTCATCTTGAACTTCTAATACCGTTGCACCGTAATATTGAACGTCACGATTTAATCGATTCGGTAAATATCCACCTTCAAAAATTAATCCTGAAATCCAAACAATAAATCCTGAAACAATCATAACCAATACTAAAGGTAATCCTTCTCTACTCCAATTTCTCATTAAAAATCCTCCTAGTTGTGTCTAATCCTCTAACATACATTTCAATAAAAATGGAATGTTATACCTATTAAGTATACACCACTACAATAAATAACAAAATATTGCAATTATTGATATTTGATAAAGTTATCTCTGTCTATTGCGAATAAGTATGACCTAAAATTTTTTAAATCTACCACATCAATAATCATTAAAGCACATTAAAAATTTGAAGAGGATCATCTACTATGTTTTAAGAATTTTCCACATTTTTAAAAGTAACACACTAAGTTAAATAAAAAATGAGACTATCTCTTTTGAGATAGTCTCATTTTTATTTATGTTTAACCCATCCAATAGCTACAGCACCTGGTCCACCATGAACGGCAACAACAAGTGAGATTGGATAAATTTTAACTTCATGATTTGGATAAGCTGCTTGTAATTCAGCTTGAGCGATTTTTGCTCCTTCTTCATTTCCAATATGCATAACGACTAATTGATAATCTTCTGTTAAATTAGCTTCTTTACCAATTTCGATTAAACGTTTTAATGATTTCTTAAACGTACGGATTTTTTCAATAGCTTGTAAGGTTCCATCAGGTTGAATTTGACAAATTGGTTTAATTTGTAGTAAGCTTCCGATTGCTGCTTCAACGTTTGATAAACGTCCACCTTTACGTAAGTTCGTTAAATCATTAATCGCTGCATAGAATTGATTATTTTCACGGATCATTTCTAAGTATTCAAGGATTTCTTGTGCTGAAGCACCTTCTTGTGCTTTTTTCGCTGCATAAACCGCAAACATTCCTTGTGTATACGTGACAGTACGTGAATCAAAGACATGAATATGATCTTTATTGACCATTTCAGCACATGTTTTCGCTGTTTGGTGACTTCCACTTAACTGACTTGAAATGTTAATGTGAATAATATCTTCATATCCTTGTGCAAATAATGATTCATATAATTCGATCGTTTGCCCTGGTGAAGGTTGTGATGTAGTTGGTAATCCACTATAGTTTGCACAACGATCTATAAATTCTTCGGGTGTCATATCAATAAATTCACGGTAAGACTCTGTTCCAAACACAATTGAAATATAGTTTATATGAATATTTAATGCTTTAAGTTCTTCAGCAGGAATACATCCTGTGCTGTCAGATACGATTGCAACTTTTACCATATCTTTACCTCCCAAGATAGTTTAATTATATATTATATTGTTCAGGCATCCAGCAGGCTCCTACTCCACCACGTCCGAAGTGGATCGCCATAACTGGCCCAATCTCGTTTCCTACATGTACCTCTACTAATTCTTTACATGCTTCTTCCATTAATGCTTTTAATTCGTTAGCACCTTCAATAGCATTAACGTGTGTAATACGAACAATTTGTTTTCCTGATTTTTCAACATCTGCACGTAAACGTTCAACAATCCACTTAAACACACGCTTTTTCGTACGTACTTTATCAAAAACGTCTAATTTACCATCCGATAACCCGATGATAGGTTTAATATTTAATAAATTTCCAATACTAGCTGCTGTTTTTGATAAACGCCCTGTACGAACTAATGTATTCAAGTCATCCACGTATAAGTACATAGGACCACGCGTTTTATAAAAATCAACGACTTTTATAACCTCGTCAATACTTTTCCCTTCTTCTAAAAGCTGGCACACACGAATTAATACATTTTCTACTCCGATTGATGCTGTATTCGTATCGATGACTGTGATACGATTTTCAGCTCCATCAATCATCGTACTTGCAATGCGTGCTGAGTTCACCGTTCCACTTACATTATTTGTACAGAATAATCCTAAAATATAGTCATACTTTTTAATTAAGTCTGTGTATAACTGAACAAACTCCTCCGGTGCTGGTTGTGATGTGGAATAGTTGGCACCTTCATCAATCATACGAAATAATCGATCATTATCAATCTCTTTTTGTTCTGCATAAGCTTTACCATCAACAATAACATTTAAATATCCATAATATACGTCTGGATATCGTTCTAAATCAACTGAAGTTAAGTTAGTAAGACTGTCTGTTACAATAGCGACTTTCATAATCCACCTCATTATTTTATCTATCATTATTATAGCATATTTTCACTTCACTAAAATGTACGACTAATCATTATGGACAAAAAATAGTTTTATTTTCAAACCTTCTTTATATTTTAGCGAAAAAATCAAAAATGTCAACTTACCTATGTAGATTTAATAGATTAACGGATGCTCCTTATAAAAATCATGTCTAAAGTTATATCAAAGGACTTACTGTTTTATGTTATAATAAAAACAAACTAATTGAGGTGATGTCTTTGGAACGTTATTTAATGGTCGCTCAAGATGGTGAACATGAAATTATTGTCGATAAATCTCGTTTTATTTGTCATGTCAAACGGGTTTATACGGATCAAGAGGCGATGGAATTTATTAAAGAGATTAAAAAGCTTCATTGGAATGCCACTCATAACTGCTCTGCTTATCAAATCGGAGATTTCAATGAAATTCAAAAAGCAAATGATGACGGTGAACCAAGTGGAACGGCAGGAGTTCCTATGCTTGAGGTTCTTCGTAAACAAGGAATTAAAAATTGCGTGGTCGTTGTGACTCGCTACTTTGGTGGAATTAAACTAGGGGCTGGTGGACTAATTCGTACATATGGAAAGTCGGTTTCAGAAGCGATTAAAGAACTTGGTGTTATTGAACGTAAAACGATGAAAACGATGTTTATAGAAGCAGACTACAATTTACTTGGAACGATTCAAAATCGATTAGAAGGAACAGATTTTTTAATTAGTCAAGTACACTATACGGATAAAGTCTCAGTTGAAGTCCTCATTGATGTAGATGCTGAAGAAACGTTTACCACTTGGATCATTGATATTACAAATGGTAAAGTTGAAGTTATTTCTGGTGATACCTCATTCAAAGAAGTTCCCTATCATCGTGAAGCATAAAAAACCATTATCCACAATCGTTGGATAATGGTTTTTTAATGACCGTTTTTAATAAATTTTTGATAAGCAACAAATCCCTGCTCTATTTTATTGAGGGCTGGTTCATAATAAGTTTTATTTCTCAAACGATTAGGTAAATACTGTTGTTTCACATAATGATTAGGATAATCATGTGGAAACTTGTATTCAACGCCATGCCCTAATTCTTTAGCTTTTACGTAATGAGCGTCTTTTAAGTGATTTGGAATATCTCCAATGTTTCCAGTTTTTAAATCAGACAATGCTTCATCAATTGCTGAAATCGCTGAATTGGATTTTGGACTATTCGCAAGTAAAATCACGGCTTGAGCTAACGGAATTCGAGCTTCAGGAAACCCAAGCTGCATGGCTGCATCTGTACAACTTTTGACAATTGAAATTGCTTGTGGATAAGCTAATCCAACATCTTCAGCTGCAATAACAAGTAATCGTCGACAAATAGAAGTCAAATCACCTGCTTGAATTAAACGAGCTAAGTAATGAATCGCCGCATCTGGGTCACTCCCGCGAATCGATTTTTGAAAAGCACTTATGGTATTGTAATGTTGGTCTCCAAATCGATCATAAGAAAATCCAGCTGTTACTGTACACTCACGTGCTACTTTCAAATCTAAAATAAATCCTTCTGTACGACAGTTTGGATAAAGTGCAATTTCTAATGCATTAAGTGCTCGTCTTAAATCACCATTTGCGACATTAGCAATGTAATTTAATGCCTCATCCTCATAAGTTAAGGGATATAAATAAAACTCTGATTCAACTAGTTCAACTGCTCGCTTCAATCCTTCAACGATTTCTTCTTTTGTTAGCGGCTTAAACTCTAAAATCGTTGAGCGACTTAAAATCGCACTAAAAATCGTAAAATAAGGATTTTCAGTCGTACTTGTAATTAAAGTAATTTGACCCGTTTCGATATATTTCAATAACGTTTGTTGTTGTTTTTTATTAAAATTTTGGATTTCATCTAAGTATAAAAAAATTCCATTCATTCCTTCAAGTGTATTGAGGCTTTGAATGATTTGTTTAATATCCTCTGTTTTAGCATCCGTCGCATTTAACTTATAAATCTTTTTGTTTGAAAGACTCGCAATAATATTAGCAATAGTTGTTTTTCCGGTCCCACTAGGCCCATAAAAAATAAGATTTGGGATATGATTGACTTCAATTAATTTTCTTAAAATCTGATTCTCTCCAATTAGATGTTGTTGCCCAACGACCTCGTCTAATGTTTTCGGACGAATTAAATCAGCTAACGGCTTCACTTATCTCACCTCTCTTTAATTTATTATGATGTAAACATCCTGCTTTTTATCTCTTTTATACAAAAATAAATGAGTATTTTAAATAATGATTCCTTTTAAAGAAAATGAATGTTTATCAATTGAAGTCAAAAGTTTTCTTTAAAAATCAATCTGATCTTATATATCATTCATAAAATATTATTGATGATAAAAAAGCTTCAGACGAGTGTCTGAAGCTTTTTTAATCACCTTAACGACGGCGAATTTTATCAATATGATCAAGCATGATTCCTGTTCCAACAACAACACAATGTAATGGATTGTCTGCAATAAAGACAGGAACATGTAGTTCATCTGCTAATAAACGGTCTAATCCGTGTAATAAAGCTCCACCACCAGTTAATACAATTCCTTTATTCATAATATCAGCTGATAATTCTGGAGGAGTTTGTTCAAGTACATTTTTTGCTGCATGAACGATAATACGTACTGATTCACGTAATGCTTCTTCAACTTCTGTTGATGAAATCGTAATCGTACGTGGTAATCCTGATACTAAATCACGTCCACGAACTTGTAATTCTTCTTCGCGTCCTTCTGGATAAACAGTAGCTACACTAATTTTAATTTCTTCTGCTGTACGATCACCGATTAATAACTTATAGTTTGTTTTAATGTAATCTACAATATCTTGGTCAAATCGATTACCAGCAATTTTAATTGATGCAGACGTTACGATATCTCCTAATGATAAAACAGCGATGTCTGCTGTTCCACCACCTACGTCAATTACCATGTTACCCGATGGTTTTGAAATGTCCATTCCAGCCCCTAATGCTGCAATCTTTGGTTCTTCTTCAATAAAAACTTCACGTGCCCCACATTTTTCTGCGGCTTCACGAATAGCATTTTTTTCAACTAATGTGATGTTAGTTGGGCAACAAATCATAATACGAGGTTGTGAAAGCATTCCTTTAATATTTAATGAATTAATAAAATGTTTTAACATCATCTCTGTCGCTTCAATGTCAGCAATAACTCCATCTTTCATTGGGCGAACAACTTCAATTTTTCCAGGTGTACGTCCAAGCATTTGGCGCGCTTCTTCACCAGCGGCAATCATACGTCCTGTTTGAGCATCAATTGATACAACAGATGGTTCTTCAAGAACGATTCCTTTGCCTTTTTCATATATTAATACGTTAGCAGTACCTAAGTCAATTCCGATATCTTTCGAAAATAGCATACTTTCCTTCCTCCAAACTAATTTTTCAGTATTAGTATGTCTAAATAATTCATCACTATTTTATATTTTATCACAATTATATAGGTACGACTATAGATTTTAAAATCTAAAAATTATTTTTCAACAAAAAAAGCACTAATTTTCATTAGTGCTTTTTTATTATTATAAATCACCTAATTTTTTATCCATCACTGTCTCTGGATTGACTTTAACTTCATCTTTTATCACTTCAAAGTGCACAACATTACCTGAATCAGGTTCTAATTGTGAAAGTCCTGTTTTACCAATGACAGCACCTTGTTTAATTTCATCTCCAGCTTTAACAGCTACATCATAAACACCAGTATAAACTGTTTGAACACCATTTTTATGTTCAATTGTCACAACTGTACCTTTTAGTACTTCATCTTTTACATTTAAAACTGTTCCAGATAAAGCTGCAACAACGTTTGTAGCTTCATTGTCAGAAGTTTTTAATGTTACACCTTTAGATTCATGTGTATACATTGTCTCACCTACTTGGTAAGAAAAAATACTATTCACTTGAACAGATGTATCTGCTGTTTGATCATAGAATGTTTTTGCTACAATAACATCTTCACCTTCAAGTGGAGACTGAATTACTTCTTGTAATAAAGCAACTGTTTCAGCATCTGTTGTTTTATTAACCGTTGTTGTTCCATCTTCATTTGTATAAACAACATCAGATGGATTAGATACTGCTGGATCATTAATTCCAGTTAGTGCTAATTGAACACCTGCGAACGTTGCTGATGCTCCTAATAATACGACTAACGCAAAACTAATTGGATCGATTTTTTTGAATAATTTTTTGTTTTTTAAATTTGTCATTCTTTCTTTGAATTTCATATAGTCATCACCTCACCGTTATGATGAGTACTTTTTTACCATCTTATTCATTTTTAGTAATATTTTTCAATTATATTTACATTTTGATAGTAATGACTAATGATTTCATCATAAGTTTTGCCTTGTTTAGCTAATTCATTGGCTCCATATTGACTCATTCCAACACCATGACCGTATCCATATGTCGTAATTGTCACTTTATTGTCAGAAAAATTAAGAGAAAAATCAGCTGATCTTAAACTTAAAATTTCTCTAAATTCACGTCCTGAATAGACTTTATCCCCTACTAAAATCTCATCTACGTTATTCCCCTCTGTTTTATTTAAAATGATAAAGCTATCTTTTGTTAACTTATTATTATCAAATTTAATACGAAGTTGATCGATTGTAAACTCAGTTTCTACCTCATAATTTGGAGCAGTTGTGTCCCATTCACTATTCACACTTTTTAAATAAGGATATGCAGTTGACCAGTAATCCTCTGAATTTTCTGTATATCCATTACTGATTGAAAAATAAAAAGGTTTAATCAGTTCTTCTTCATAGGTAATGACTTGACCAGCTGTTTCCATCACCGCTTGAGACACCTTTTCATAATAGATATCAAACTTATCCTTCCATTTTTCCTTTAACTGCTCATTATCTAAATAAACTTGGTGTTTGACGGTATCATAAATAGCATCTTGAGAGTTGAGTAGCTGCATCGTATACGTTCTTGCTGCCACTGCTTGCGCTTTTAAAGCTTCAAGTTCATATAAAGCTGGCATCTCTCCTGAAACAACCCCGATTAAGTAAGTTTCTAACGGAAGATCAATATACTCATTTTTTTCTTCTCGAAAAACAGTCACCGTTTGCTCTTTTGCTATTGATCCGCTTGTTTCTGTATTATTTTGCTGATTTTTCTCAATAGAAGATGAACCTATTGGTTTTTCAATTAATTCACCCGTTGTCTTAGCTTGATAAATGACTTGAAATGAGAGTGGAATTGAAATTAATGTTACAAGAAAAATAACGACTGCTACTACAATTTTTTTCATATAATCACCTATCTCTTTTGAAATACATACTATTTCAATGTATGTTCGAGATTAGGTAATATGCTTATTCTTAAAAAATTTCTTTAATTAAAGTAAAGATATCCACAAAATAATCTAAAAATAACTTACTAATACTGACTGTTAATATAAAATACAACAGAATCATTTCACTTTTTCCTGTTCCTCTTTTAAAAAGTTGTTCTAACCTCAAAGACATTAAAACTTTAAAAACAATCGGTAACATTAAAATATAGAAGATAATCATAAAATAAACTTTAATATTCATCATCTTTCCCTCCTAAACAATAGAGCTTTATTCTTAAGTTTTATTTTACAGGTATGATTCGTTTATTTAAAGAAATTTAGAACCTGAATTATTCATGATCATTCAAACAAAGCTGTGGGTAGACTAAATTTTAGCCTAAACCACAGCTTTTTATCGTTTTGATCTTAAATTTGGGTAAATTAATACTCCAGCTCCCTAAAAAAGGGTAGACTCCCCCCTTGGTGATGTGTTTCTCTAAAAAATATTTCGTTTTCAAAGAACGAATCCACTCACTTACTCTAACTGAATCAACTGGATCGTTTTTAAACAGTGATGAAAAATTTCTTTGTAGGGATAGTGACTACAGAGTTTGAACACGATTCTTCGTGATTGTTTCACTCGTTTTGCAGCGATTTTAATGAGTTTAGTGCGTAAGGTTTCAATCTGCATCTTAGAAAACTCATGAGGTAACGTTAATCGTCTGAATCCGTTGATGAGATTGTAGGCTAACACCACGAGTTGAATTCGGTTGACATTAGTCATCCAGTATTTATGACTCACTTTATCCATTCTAAATCCATTTTTACACTCTTTGATATAGTTTTCCATCGTCCCACGTTTAGCGTATAGGCTAACAACCATCTCTGGTCTTGTTTCCATGTTCGTCACTAAAAATAAATAATCGGGAATGAGTTCACCTGCTTTTCGTCTCACTTGAACAATGACACGTCTTGGGTGATTCCAACTCTTTGCCTGATAGTCAAACTCCCCATAGAATTGTTGAGAATATTGAAGCGAACACTCTTCGAAAAAAACATCCGTTACTTCTTTAGCTAAACGATAGAGAGTGGCATTTGCCTTTAAACGGATCACATAGTTTGTGTTTAACGTTTCGCATAACTTATAAAGTTCTTTATGAGCAAATCCACTATCTCCGCGAACGAGTCGATAGCTCGATGGAAACTCCTTTTGATAGCGTGATAATAAGGGACCAATAAAAGAAACGATATTCCTTGAAGTATAGACATTCCCCGCACGAAGCTCAACTTTTAAACAGTCTCCAGTCATTCCATCAAAAACCATGAGGGGATGAAACCCTTGGGCTTGATAATGAGCATTAAAGGCATTCCCATATTGATGACCATAGGTCTGAAAATGAGTGGAATCCACATCAAAAATAAAATGATTAGGAGCTTCGACTTGATAAAATTGCGAAAGGAGTTTTTGATTGATGAGTTCAAATTGCTTACTTGTTTCCTGCGTCAATCGATGAGTAAAACGAGATAAAGTTGGTTGAGAAGCTAACGAGGGCTTATCAAGCAAAGTTGTCAATAAAGGTTCAACTCGCAATTCATCCGCATCATCAGCGCAGTGGTAACCGGCAATCGTTTGAAAGATTTGTTGAAGACAAAGCTCATGATTCGTATGAGTTCGAATCGCTTGATCAGTTTCTAAATGAAAATGTTGTTTCAATAGTTCTGGAAACTTCACGTGATGCATAAATTCTTGGATTAATAAAAGTCCTGCATCCGACGTTAAATCTCCACCTTTAAAATTAAATTTAATCTTTTTATTGAAATGAAGTTGGTCTTGATGTATCATAAAAAAGTAATCTCTCCTTAAATATGTTTTGGTTTAGCAATTAAAACGATATCAAATGAGAGATTATTTTCATAGCAAAATGCTTCACTTAAAAGGTGAAATAAAAAATAGATAAAAAGCGTTGATTCCACTAAGGACTCAACGCTTTTTACATTTTTATGGTGAATAATTTAGGTTAGAATTTATTCTAGTATAAAATCTATTTTAACTAATTATAACTATCTGTTTTAACACCATATCTTCACCTCATATGAAGGATTATGATGATTCAAAACTATTCTTCTTATTAGATTAAACGAGTCTTTTGTAAATAAAAAAAGAAGGCAAGTGCCTTCTTTTTTATCCAGAGATTCTTTTTTCACCAACTCGTATTTGGTTGAGAAGTTTTGTAATTTCCATTTCAGATCGAATTAAATCTTCTCGTGTTTTAGCATTTTGTTTTTGACGTTCATTACGTTCAAGTTCCATTTTAGTACGTGCAACATCAATGTCTTCAGCCATCATCGCATCATTTGATAAGACATTAATGTGGTTATTAGATACCTCAAAAATCCCGCTATCAATGGCAATATATGAACTTTCTCCATTCATATCAATACGTAACTCTCCAACACCTAAAGGTGTCATCATTGGAATATGATTGTGTAAAACAGCAAAATCTCCATCAATTCCACGAGCAAAGACGCGTTCTGCTTCTCCATCGAATACAAGTTTATCTGGTGTTACTACGCGAATCGTCATTACTGACACAGTACCACCTCACACTATTTCATCTTATTAGCTTTTTCGATAGCTTGTTCGATTGTTCCAACTAAGCGGAATGCTTCTTCTGGTAAATCGTCATGTTTTCCTTCAAGAATTTCTTTAAATCCACGAACCGTTTCAGAAACTGGTACATAAGCCCCTTTTAATCCTGTAAACTGTTCTGCAACGTGGAAGCTTTGTGATAAGAATAATTGGATACGACGTGCGCGGTGTACCACTTTCTTATCTTCATCACTTAATTCATCCATACCTAAGATAGCGATGATGTCTTGTAATTCACGGTAACGTTGTAAAGTCATCTGAACTTGACGAGCTACATCGTAATGTTCTTGACCAATGATATCTGGTGATAAAGCGCGTGATGTTGATGCTAATGGGTCTACTGCTGGATAGATCCCCATCGCAGCAATGCGACGCTCTAAGTTTGTTGTTGCGTCTAAGTGAGCGAATGTTGTAGCTGGCGCTGGGTCAGTGTAGTCATCCGCAGGTACGTATACAGCTTGGATTGAAGTGATTGATCCTTGTTTTGTTGATGTGATACGTTCTTGTAATTGTCCCATCTCTGTTGCTAATGTTGGTTGGTATCCTACCGCTGATGGCATACGTCCTAATAAGGCAGAAACCTCAGAACCTGCTTGTGTGAAACGGAAGATGTTATCGATGAATAATAATACGTCTTGTTTCATTTCATCACGGAAATACTCAGCCATTGTTAATCCTGTTAAAGCAACACGTAAACGTGCACCAGGTGGTTCATTCATTTGTCCAAATACCATGGCAGTTTTGTTAATTACTCCTGATTCAGTCATCTCATGGTATAAGTCGTTCCCTTCACGAGTACGTTCTCCTACACCTGCGAATACCGAAATCCCACCATGCTCTTGTGCGATGTTATTAATTAATTCCTGAATTAATACAGTTTTACCTACTCCGGCACCACCGAATAATCCGATTTTTCCACCCTTAATATAAGGTGCTAATAAGTCAACAACTTTAATTCCTGTTTCAAGAATTTCAACATTTGTTGATAACTCATCAAACTTAGGAGCCTCTTTATGAATTCCCTCACGAGGAGCATCCGCTGCTACTTCTCCTTTATTATCAACTGGTTGACCTAATACGTTAAAAATACGTCCTAAAGTTACATCTCCTACTGGAACGCTGATTGCACTTCCTGTATCGACAACTTCTAATCCGCGGACTAACCCATCTGTTGCATCCATTGCGACAGTACGTACAACACCATCACCAAGTTGCACAGCAACTTCAAGTGTTAATGATTTACGTTCCCCATCAACTTGATAATCAACAGTTAAGGCATTGTAAATAGCAGGTAGTTGATCTAAATCAAACTTTACGTCTACTACTGGTCCGATTACGGCTACAATACGACCTGTTGCCATTTATGATGACCTCCTTTTATTCTAAAGCTGCAGCCCCACCAACAATCTCTGTGATTTCTTGAGTGATTGATGCTTGCCTTGCTCGGTTATAAACTAATTGTAAATCTTTAATAATCTCTTGTGCATTATCTGTTGCATTTTGCATCGCATTCATACGTGATGCATGCTCTGAAAGTTTAGCTGTGATTGCTAATCCATAAATAGTACCTTCTAAATACTTTGGTAAAATAGCATTAATCACATCTTCTTCTTTAGGTTCGAAAGAATACTGAGCTTTTGATTTTTCAGCTTTTTTCGGCTCTAAAGGTAAGATTTGTTTTGTCGTTGGTTCTTGAGAAATTTTAGAGACGTAATTGTTGTAAATAACGACTACTTCACTTAAATTCCCAGCCATGTAATCATTGATCACATGATCAACAACTGGTTTAATATCTTGATACACAATGTCATCCGGTACGAACACAAAATCATTTTCAACTGTTAAATTAGCACGTTTAGCGTAATCGAATCCTTTACTACCAACCATATAAACTTTATATTCGTCTTTAGCTAAAGCATCGATTTCACTTTGCATTAATTTCAAAACATTTCCGTTATATCCACCAGCTAATCCACGATCTGAGGTAATAACTAAATAACCTACACATTTTTTCTCACGTTTAGCTTTGAAAAATGGATGATGGCGCATACTAGATGAACTAGAAATATTACGCACCATCTCTTCAAGTGTTTGCATATAATGGTGATAGTTTTTTGTTTTAGCTTCAGATTTTGTTAATTTAGCAGCTGAAACCATTTGCATGGCCTTTGTAATTTGACTTGTACTTTGAGTCGAAGTAATCTTATCTTTTATATCACGCATTGATTGAGCCATACTTGTCCACCGCCTTTCTTACTAATTAAAAACGGCTTTAAAGCTTTCAAGCGCTTCGTTTAATAAATCAGTATCTGGTAAATCTTTTGTATCGCGAATGTGTGATAAAATTTGTGGACGCTCGTTTTCTAAGAATAAATAGAATTCTTTTTCAAAACGACTGATGTCAGATAATTCAATACTGTCTAAGAATCCATTAACTAATGCATAGATGATACATACTTGTTTTTCAACAGGAATTGGTTGATTTACTCCTTGTTTTAAAACTTCAACTGTACGTTCTCCACGAGCTAATTTTGCACGTGTTGCCTCATCTAAGTCCGAACCAAATTGAGCAAATGATTCTAATTCACGATAAGATGCTAAATCAAGACGTAATGTCCCAGCAACTTTTTTCATCGCTTTAATTTGAGCAGATCCCCCTACACGTGATACTGATAATCCGGCATCAATTGCTGGACGGATTCCTGAGTGGAAGTAATCTGATTTTAAGAAGATTTGTCCATCTGTAATCGAAATTACGTTTGTTGCAACGTATGCAGATAAGTCACCTGCTTGAGTTTCAATAAATGGTAAAGCCGTAATTGATCCTGCTCCTAATTCATCACTTAATTTCGCTGCACGTTCAAGTAAACGTGAATGTAAGTAGAAGACATCTCCTGGGTATGCCTCACGACCTGGTGGACGACGTAATAATAATGATAACTCACGGTAAGCTGCTGCTTGTTTTGATAAATCATCATAAATAATTAAAACATGTTTCCCTTGGTACATGAATTCTTCTGCCATTGTTACCCCTGAATACGGAGCAATGTATAACATTGGAGATGGCGAAGAAGCAGATGCAGATACGACAATTGTATAATCCATTGCATCATGTTTTTTTAATGTTTCTACGACTGAGTTTACTGTAGATTGTTTTTGTCCAATGGCAACATAAATACAGATAACATCTTGACCTTTTTGGTTTAAGATTGTATCAACTGCGATTGCTGTTTTACCAGTTTGACGGTCTCCGATGATTAACTCACGTTGTCCACGACCGATTGGTACTAAAGCATCAATCGCTTTGATCCCTGTTTGTAATGGTTCATGAACTGACTTACGTTCCATTACTCCTGTTGCTTTTACTTCTGTTGGACGGAATTTTTTTGTATCGATTGGCCCTAACCCATCGATTGGATTTCCTAACGCATCAACAACACGTCCGATTAACGCCTCTCCTACTGGAACAGACATGATACGTCCTGTACGTTTTGCTTCATCACCTTCACTGATTGTACGGTACTCACCAAAGATAATAACCCCTACGTTATCTTCTTCTAGGTTTTGTGCCATCCCTACAGCACCTGAGGCGAATTCAATAATTTCACCAGACATGACATTTTGAAGTCCATGAATACGAGCGATTCCGTCTCCAACTGTTAAAACTGTCCCAGTTTCAGTCACGTCTAATACTTGATCATAATTTTTAATCTGATCGCGTAAAATTGCACTAATTTCTTCTGGTCTGATGGCCATCAATGCTCACCTCTATTCTATTTTAACTCAACATTTAATAAGTTGTTCTTTAAGTTCTTTAGTTGTAATTTAATTGAATTATCATAAACTACGTCACCTAAATTAACTTTATATCCCCCAAGTAATGATGGATCGATTTCTACATTTAACTTAACTTTTTGATTTAGTTTTTTTGTAAACGTATATGTTAATTCAGTTAATTGACCTTCGTTTAAAAGAACAGCGCTATAAACAGTTCCTTCTAAAATACCAAAGTGTTTATTCACTAATTCATTATAAGCCATTACAATTTCAGTTAATAAGTTAATACGATCTTTATCGATTAAAAGCATTAAAAAATCAACTAAAACTTTTGATGTACTTGCTTCAAAAACTGACTTAACTAATTCTTTTTTATCAGCTTTATCTAATTTAGGAAGTGTTAAAACCTCCATAAGTTTTGGCTGCTCCTTCATAACAGAGCGAATCGCATTTAAGTCATCTTTAATGTTTTCTAAAAGATTTTCTTCAAGTGCTACATCAAATAACGCTTGAGCATAAGTGGAAGAGATTTTACTCATGACTTCCACCTACTTTAGCGACAAATTGATCAAATAATTCATTATGAACATTAGCATCAATTTCTTTTTCAATCATTTTCTCAGCTGAAGAGACAGCTAATTCAACGATATCTTGACGAATTTGAGCATATACGGCTTTACGTTCTTGCTCAATATCTGCTGATGCTTTTGATAGTCTTTGTTGAGCTTCTTTACGAGCATTAGACACGATTTCATCATGCATACGTTGCGCTTGTTTTTTAGAATTTTCAACAATCTCACGTGCTTCGTCGCGTGCAACTTGCACTTGTGCTTCAGCAGACTGTTTTAAAGCCATTGCATCAGCTTTTAACATTTCTGCATGGTTAATCTCTTTAGAAACTAATTCTTGACGTTGACGTAAGAATTCTTTCATAGGAGCCCATGCAAAACGTTTAATCACTAAGAATAAGACTAAAGTCGATAAAATTTGTAAAGTAAAATTGACTAAGTCTGGCATGATATAGATTTGCAAGTAGGTTGCCCCCTTTCTGATCTGTCTTTAATATAACTGCATACAATAACCGCTGATAGTATTACGAATTATAAAGAACTAACAAGTGGGTTGATGAATAATAAGATAATCGCTACTACGAATCCATAGATTGCTGATGTTTCGGCGATTGCTTGTCCTAAGATCATCATTTGCATTACGTCACCTTTTGCTTCTGGTTGACGCCCTACTGCTGCTGCTGCTTGACCAGCTGCGTTACCTTGTCCGATTCCTGTACCGATCCCTGAACATACGGCTAATCCAGCACCAACTGCTGACATACCTAATACGAATGCTTCACTTGAAATTGAAGATGCAACTGTTTGTAAGAACATAATTTAATTCCTCCTAATTGAACGTTATTTTCTTGTTTTTTTGTTTATCAAGATTAACTATTCCATTGCTCCTTGTGACCAAATCATAGTTAACATGATGAAGATTAATGTTTGAATAACACCAGAGAAGACATCGAAATATCCATGTAAAGCTGGTGCAATCAATGGTGAGAACCATCCAAGCGCTTGATAGATAAGCGACATAATGATACCACCACTTAAAATATTACCGAATAAACGGAAAGATAACGAGATTGGTTTCGCAAGCTCCCCGGTAATATTTAAAGGTAATAAGAATGGAAAGTCTCCAAGGTACGTATCGTATAAGTACCCTCCGATTCCTTTTGCTTTAATCCCTGATCCAATCATGACAACAATCGTAATAACCGCTAAGGCTAATGTAACGTTGTAATCCGATGTTGGAGCACTTAATCCGAGTAACCCTAATAAGTTTGCACAGATTAAATACGCTGCTAATGTTCCAATGAATGGTGCAAATTTTAAGTGCTTAACACCCATTGTTTGCTCCACTAACCCTTCAATCGTTGTCACTAAAATCTCTAGGAACAACACAATACCTTTTGACGGCTTTGAAGGATCTGCCTTTTTAACTGCATTTCCACAAATAATAAAGAACACGCATAACACAAGAACTAAAACAACTGAGTTAAACACTGTTGGATTAACAATCATGTTTCCCTCTTTATCTCCTATGAAGATATTCATCAGTAGTGGACTCATTCTTAACCTCCTTTCTTAGAGATTCCTTTGCTGAAGGTGACTCATATTTTCTTTTTTAATCCGATAACAACATCGGAGACTTGATTAGATTAATGATTAATTTTCTAATCAGTTATATATTCAACGACGATTACTTCTTGTTTTTTCCATAGCCAAACGTAAAGAAACCGTCAGTTTGAATCGCAAATCGTACCATCGAAATCCCGATGAAAGCTGCAATGAATGCCTCTGTTCCAAGTAGTAAAACGACTCCAACAAGTGTACCAGCATAAATCACTAAACGAAGAAATAAGTTTGTCTTCATCATAGATTTAGCACCTTTTTCTTGCTGTTCAAGTGCATTCCTTGTTCCGATGACAATTAATCGGAAGTTAATTAAATTTACAATAACACCTAACCAATATCCAATTAGAATATGAACCATAGGCAACTTAAATAACATCGTAATGACTGCTATTAAGAAAGTAAATACTAATGCT
This sequence comes from Turicibacter sp. TJ11, assembly GCF_021497505.1. Classification (NCBI taxonomy): domain Bacteria; kingdom Bacillati; phylum Bacillota; class Erysipelotrichia; order Erysipelotrichales; family Turicibacteraceae; genus Turicibacter; species Turicibacter sp. TJ11. The sequence continues at coordinate 1,743,072 of NZ_CP069349.1, forward strand.
AATTGTATCACTCGCCTTGGAACGACTCGAATTGGATCATTTTGTAATTGACTCAAGACTTATCCCTCTTATCTATTTTAATTATTAACAGATAGACACTTTTAATGCCACTAAAGACTCCGATAAATATAAATAATAATAGAAATAACGGAGATGTATTTAACCATTGATCCAGATACTTCCCGATGAACAGTCCAACAAAAATATTAGCAATCATCGTAATACCTACTTGTGAAAGAAGTGTCATCCACTTCATGGCTTTAACAACTTTTTGTGGCTGACTCATTATTTTGTTCCAAAGATACGATCTCCAGCATCACCTAATCCTGGAACAATATATCCTTTTTCATTTAACTTTTCATCTAATGATGCTAAGTAAACAGTAACATCAGGGTGTGCGTCATTAATAGCTTTTACCCCTTCTGGTGCTCCTACTAAACAAACAAGTTTAATATTTTTAGCTCCACGTTCTTTGATTGAATTAATGGCTGCAATGGCAGATCCACCTGTTGCAAGCATTGGATCGACGATGAAAATATCACGTTGATCTAATCCATCCGGAAATTTTGCGAAATATTCAACGGGTTGTAATGTTTCCTCATCACGGAAAATTCCAATATGTCCAATACGCGCTGAAGGAATCATTTGTAAAATTCCATCAACCATTCCTAATCCCGCACGTAAGATTGGAACAACAACCATCTTCTTACCTGCAATGACATTTGCTTTTGTTTTGGCAACTGGTGTTTCAATTTCAATTTGTTCTAATGGTAAATCACGTGTAATCTCATATACCATTAATCCACCAATTTCATTAATGATTTGACGAAATTGCGTCGTTGATGTGTCTTTTTGACGAATTTGTGTCAACTTATGTTGAATTAATGGATGATCTAAAATATTAACTTTGATCACGTCGCTCACCTCATACTTGATATAATTCTTTTAGTAATTCTACAACTTTTTTAATCGCATTTCAATGTATAATTACCACAAAAAGCAATCAACACCTGATTATTCTACATATTAAAAAATATATCTTTAAAAACGCTTTATGAAATAGACCTCTTCTTTTATCTCTTTCATTATTAACGACTTTGAGATTTTCTATTTAATGAAAAAAGAAATCCTTAAAAGAGGATTTCTTAAGCGTTTTCATATTTGGATATTTTTTCAATACGTGCAGTATGATGTGCTCCCATAAAGTCAGTTGTTAACCATACTGATACGATTTCTCGTGCTAATCCTGGACCAATTACACGCCCACCCATTGCTAAAACATTTGAATCATTATGTTCGCGTGTTGCTTTTGCTGAGAATAAGTCATGAACTAAGGCACAACGAATTCCTTTAACTTTATTAGCTGCGATACTGATTCCAATTCCAGTTCCACAGATTAAAATTCCACGATCGAATTGTCCCGCTGCTACAGCCTCTGATACTTTAAAAGCATAATCAGGATAATCAACTGCACAACTTTCGTAGCTTCCAAAATCTTCGTGCTCTATATTCATCTCTTTAAGAAGATTTAAGATTTCTTGTTTTAATTCAAAACCACCATGGTCACATGCAACAGCTACCTTCATGAAAAACGCTCCTTTATCTTGTAAAATTATTCTAACTTAATTATTATAACATATTTTTTTCTAAACAACTGTATTAATGGTATGAAAAGATACGACTTCATCTACCACCATTTAATCTTAATCAAATAAAAAAGAACTAAGATTAAAGTATTTCCTCAATTTTAGTTCTTTTTATAACATATAATATTTATTTTATATCATTCACTCATTTATTGACTCAATCTAATTTTTAATTCATATGACATACACTCGTTAATTAAAATTTAATGCTCATCAACTGAACCTCTTCATCTTTTAATAAGTCGGGAACGTTAATATCCGTTGTTTTTTTGATCTCTACAAATCCTAACACTTCAAAGAGTTGGCGTGCATACGGATGTGAAGCAATAGCAACGAGTTGATTAATTTCTTTTTCTTTAGCACATCGATACAATTCAAAAAACATATTCACTAATAGATCAGGCACAATATGTTGGTCATAAATAAAATATCGAATCATTCCAATTTGATCAAATGATTCAAAAGAAACCATTCCAGTGACCTTATCAGATTCTTTAATGAGGATTGATTGTTCAATAATTCCATCGTTGACTGTTTCAAGTGTTGTTACTCTTTTCATAAAATCTAAAACATGATCATAGTCTGCTGCTTCATAACGTTTTACTTCTTTTCCTGTTATCATAAAAAAATCCCCCTTCAACGCCATCATATGTTGAAGAGGGATAAAATATTATCTTTTTTTAAAAGAAAGTGAGAAAGGGAGGATGATTTATATATATTAACGATTAGTATTCATCCTCATATAAATACCAATTTGCTTTTGCACTTGTATCAGCTGAAACATAACTTTCAGCTTCATTTTCTCTACTTCCAAATAACGTGTCAACGACTTCACCAATATAAGATTTGAAATTTTGTGTTTGGAATGCTTCTTGAGTATTTTCCATCGCCTCATATTGAACATTCCAGTTACTTTCATCTTCTTGATTAGAAGTCGCACTTGGTCCTAAGCAAAGATCTGGATTCATGAAGCACCACCAGTTATTTCCCATTCCTTCACCAATCGTAATCACTAAGCTTTCATAATATCCTTCTTCATATGTTTCACCATTATATTGTTTTTCTGGGAATAAATGCGCCCCGTAACTAACTTCGAAGTCTAAGTCGTAATTAATAGCATCTAGTACGTGACCTACTTTTGATTCAATTTCACCGATATTTTTCATGATAAATTCACGTGTTGAACTAATGCTTTCAAATGATGATTTATTCGCTGCTAAATACTCATCAATCGCATAACGAACCATTTTTTTAGCTTGTTGATCTTCATATTTATTTGAATTGGGAATAATACGAATTCGAATAGCTGTATCATTCACAACAACTTGTGCACTATCTGATTGTGGCTCTGCTTTTCCAATTTGGTAAACAGTTACCATCATAATTAATGTTAATACTACGATAATCATTGTTTTTTTATTCATTTTAAACACCATCCCTTTCACCTGATAACTCATTATGGATAGTTTTTTAAAAAATATTCATAGTATTCTACAAAAATTATTTTTTATTCAAAACTTTTTGAATCTCTTCGAATGTAATCGCTCCTTCGCGTAAAATGACAAATTCCTCACTTGTACAATCTAAAATAGTCGACGGGACTTGTCCTTTTGTTGGACCATCATCAAACACGTAATCAACACGATGAATAACAGGATTATCATCCTCTACTTCTGTTGGACTAGGCTCTCCTGAAAGATTTGCACTTGTTGTCGCTAGGGGTCCTAATGCTCTTAATAATTTCAAAGCTACTTCATGATTTGGAATTCGAACACCAATGGTTTTCTTTCCACGTGTAATTTCATTTGGAAGTGATTGATAACAATTTAAAATGAGTGTCAATCCTCCAGGTAAAAAGGCATCAATTATCTTTCTAACCTCCAACGATAAAGAACCAACGATTTCTTCTAATTGCTTTTCATCAGCACATAAAATAATTAAAGATTTTTCTGTTGGACGATTTTTAATTTCAAAAATTCGATCTAATGCTTTAGGAGAATGAATACTTGCCCCAATTCCATACACTGTATCGGTTGGAAAAACAAGAACATCGTCTTGATCAATTTTTGCTAATACTTCACTAACTTCACAGCCCTTATAAATCATAACTTTACAAATCCTTTCTAATCATAAATAAACCAGTATTAAAGGGTTTTAAACTAAATGTAAATCTTATCCACTATAATAGGTGATATGAAAAGGAGGATGTCACTGGACATCCCCACTTCAATTCTATATTAAAAAGACTGATGCTTTTTATAATTAGTTATTAATAATAATCGTCATACGATCTTTCCCATTTAAATCCTTTAACGTCTCAAACTTAGCGTTAGGGAAATGTTGCATCACTAACTCTGCCATCGCTTCTTTATGATTATACGCATGTTCAAAGGCAATAATATTTTTTTCATTAACAACTTTATGAGCATCCTTTAAAATTTGACGATAAAATTTTAATCCATCTTCTCCACCGAATAAAGCTAAATGTGGTTCATTATCTTTAACTAATGGATCCACATCTTCTGTTAGCGGAATATATGGAGGATTTGATACTAAAATATCAAATTTTAATCCACGCTCGATTAAAGGTTGTAACATATCTCCTTGATAAAAAGTCACATTTGCTCCTAAATTTTTAGCATTTTGTTTCGCAACTTCAAGGGCAGCTTCTGATAACTCAGTGACTGTTACTTCCATGTTTGGTTCTTCAACAGCTAACGTCACGCCAATAGCTCCACTACCTGTTCCAACATCAACAACTTTTACAGCTGCTCCTTCAAATACATCGTCATATGTTGATAACACGTTGGCTACTAATTCTTCTGTTTCAAAACGAGGAATTAAAACATCGTCATTCACGACAAATTTATGACCAAAGAATGTTTCATATCCCATAATATGTTGAACTGGAATGTTTTCTTTTACATAAGTTTCAACACAACGTTCAAATTCTTCAACTTGTTCTGTTGGAACTACCATATTCATATCGGCTAAAATTTCATAACTCTCTTTTTGAGTGACATGCATTAATAATAATTTAACAGCCGAATCTTCTTTACCATTTTCAAGGGCATAATCCTCAGCCCACTTTAACAATTCACGCATTGTTTTCATTTTTATCACCGTCTTCTTAAAATCAACATCATTTTACTCTAAAATCATAAAAGTTGCAAATAAAATTTTTACGATTTATTTTGGATGATTACCTCACGAAACATTCAATTCTTTATTTATTTATATAGAAACAGAAATGTATTTCATCATTGTATGTCAGTCTTAGTTGAACAATTACTTTAATAATGAGGCAGACTATCGTCCAGGGGTCACCTACCATGCGCAGCATGTCTCCTCCTTTGGTAGGGCACGGGTCACCTACCATGCGCAGCATGTCTCCTCCTTTAGTAGGGCACAGGTCACCTACCATTTTCTAAGAAAATGTATCTACCGTTAGTAGGGCTTAAAAGTTTTCCGATATGAAAAACTTATCTGGACTTATATATAAACAGAAATATCTTTCACGCTTTTTAACTTATCACTAAACTAAGGAGCTGCAGGATACCTATCCTTTTCATAGAAAATATATCTACTACTCCTAAGACTTAGAGTTCTATATACTTAATATAAACGTTAGTCGATTCATTAATTTAATACTAAAACTTTCACAATACAGGAAGCTGATCCACACTTATATCATTCTTTCTCTTTACAATTTAAATCTTCTCGCCCTTTACTGTCACCCTATGATTAAATAGTCATATACTACATTAGATGCAGCAAGGAAATTAGTACTTAAGCGTAAAAGTCAGTTAATATTTCAGGTCATACAACTTTTTCAATAAATAATATTAACTTTTTTACATAAATTACGTTTAAAATTCATAGTACTGGTTCATAATATAATTGTCCGTAAGACGAGAACTTACGGGCATACTCTTCCCCCCCATATAAAACTTTATTTCATTACTCATTTCTCTCCCCAATTTTTTAAAGTTTTATTTTTCATACTCTCTCCTTATAATTCTCTCCCAAAGTATTTAATACTTTAATCCCTCGATTATGGTGAAGACTTTTTCTGATCCTAACTCTCTTCCCCCCAAGAGAGACTCGAGGGAAAGATAATCATTCACTCCCCCCATTGAATGATTATCGAAATGATAACTGTGAAGATCCCCCCCTTTACAGTTATCCCCAATTAAAAAAGCGCCTTCCCCCGGGCGCTTTTTTTCTGTTTTCAAAAAATTAAATCTTATTTATAAAAATCTTTAAACTTCTAAGATTAATGTGTAAAAGATTTCTAAATAAGTTTGTTAACCTTATCAAAAAGTAATAGTCTCATCATAAAAAAATCTAACGTCCTTTGAACGTTAGATTTTTTTATGATTAGTCTTGAGCTGCTAATTTACGTTTTTGTTCTTCTGTAATTAATGCTTCAACCACTGGTTCTAATTTACCTTCCATGACACGATCTAACTGTTGAATCGTAAATCCGATACGGTGATCTGTGACACGGTTTTGTGGATAGTTGTAAGTACGGATTTTTTCAGAACGTTCACCTGTTCCGATTTTAGAACGACGTTCTTCACCTTCAGCCTCTAAACGCTCTTGTAAAATTGAGTCATAAATACGAGCTTTTAATACTTTTAGGGCATTTGCTTTATTTTCATGTTGTGATTTTCCATCCTGACATGATACAACAATTCCCGTTGGAACGTGTGTTAAACGAACCGCTGATTTAGTCGTATTTACTGATTGTCCTCCAGGACCTGATGAACAGAATGTATCTACACGGATATCATTCATACTTACTTCAACATCAACATCTTCTGCTTCAGGCATGACTAATACCGTTGCTGTTGATGTATGAATACGTCCTTGAGATTCTGTTGCAGGAACACGTTGTACACGGTGTGCACCTGATTCATATTTCATATGTGAATAAACACTTTCTCCTGAAACCATGAACTCAACTTGTGACATTCCTCCAGATTCAGAGTAGTCAACGTTCATCACTTGGATTTTCCATCCTTTTGTTTCAGCATATTTTGTGTACATACGGTATAAGTCTGCTGCAAAGATGTTTGCCTCATCTCCACCCGCTGCTCCACGAATTTCAACGATTACGTTTTTATCATCATTTGGATCTTTAGGAATTAATAAAATTTCTAAGCGTTCTTCTAATTCTGGAAGACGTGGTCTTAATTCTTCTAATTCCATTTCAGCCATTTCACTGATTTCTGGATCTGAATCTTTTGCCATTTCTTTTAAATCTTCAATTGAAGCTGCAATTTCTTTATATTCATTATACACATTAACTGTCTCTTCAAGACCGCGTTGTTCTTTTGATAATTCAGTTAATTTTTTAATATCAGTCACGATTGCAGGATCAGCCATCATTTCGTTAATTTTTTCATAACGCTCTAAGATTGCCTCTAAACGTTCAAACATAGTCGAATCCTCCTCTAATTGTTCATTCCTTATTATAATATAAGTCAAACGTGTCGTCAAAATGTGTTTTATGTAAAACAAACCGAAATTAATGATGTTTTTTAGACGTCTGGAATATGAGTTGACTCAGGAACATTCACTAAATTCTCAAATCGGCTAATTTCTTTTCTAAAAGCAAGTTTAACGGTTCCTACTGCTCCGCTACGATGCTTCGCAAAGATAACTTCAACAATATTATCATTCAACTCAGGATCTTTTTTATAGTAATCTTCACGATATAAGAACGTAACGATATCAGCATCCTGCTCGATACTTCCCGATTCACGTAAATCAGACATCATCGGACGTTTATCTTCACGGTTTTCTACTTGACGTGATAACTGAGATAAAGCAATAACCGGTATTTTCAATTCACGAGCCATCTCTTTTAACATACGAGAAATTTCAGAAACCTCCTGTTGACGATTTCCACCATTAGCTTTGCTACCTGATAGTAATTGTAGATAGTCAATCATCACTAATCCAAGACCTTTTTGTTGATGAAGTTGACGGCATTTTGCTCGTAATTCTCCAACACGAATCCCTGGTGTATCGTCAATGTAAATTCCTAAATTACTTAAAACATCAGTTGCAATTTTTAACGAACGCCAATCGGGTCCTTCTAAATTTCCTGTTTTTAAACGATGGGCTTCAATTCGACCTTCCGCACTCACTAAACGAGAAACAAGCTGATCGGCCCCCATCTCTAAACTGAAAATCGCGACATTAACATGATTTAATTTAGCGACGTTTTGTGCAATATTTAAGGCAAATGCCGTTTTTCCCATCGCAGGACGAGCGGCTACAATGATTAAATCATTATTTTGAAGACCTGAGGTCATATGATCAAGTGCTGTAAAACCAGTTGTTAATCCTGTTACCTCTCCTGTTGACTGGGATAATCGCTCAACGTTTTTGATAAAATCCACAATGACATTATCAATTTGTTTAAAATCAGATCCTTGATTTAATCGTGCTAAGCCTGAAAATTGTTGTTCCGCCGTATCAATTAAATCTTGTGTTGACGTTTCAGGATCATAACCTTGTTCAATCAAACTTTGAGCTCGGTTAATAATTAAACGTGAGACCGATTTTTCCAACACCATTTCAATATAGTGATCAGTATGTGCGGTCGTAGCGACACTTTCATAGATTGTTAAAATGTATTCAACTCCACCAACTTCAGCAATACGTTTATGATCTTGAAGATAAGCAGTAACCGTCGTCACATCAACCCCGATATTTTGTTCTAATAGGGTGAGCATTGTTTCATAAATAATACGATGACGATGATGATAAAAATCATCAGGCTGTAATCTTAATTTAACATCCTCACACACCTTTTCATCGAGCAACATCGCCCCAAGAATCGCTTGTTCAGCATCGGTGCTGTGAGGCATTTGACGATTTGGCGACTCTAACATGAGATACCCAACTTTCTACTTTAAATATTCATACCTCTTATTTTTCTTTAATTTGAACAGAGATCGTTGCAACAACTTCTGGATGTAATTGAATTGGAATACGAGCCATTCCAAGTCCACGAATTGGTTCTTCTAACCCCATTTTACGTTTATCGAGTTTGATTCCAAATTGTTTTTCAAATTCTTCAGCGATTGCTTTTGTACTAACTGAACCAAAAACACGTCCATTATCTCCAGCTTTTACTTTAACAACCACTGTTTTTTGCTCTAATTCTACTTTTAACTTTTTCGCTTCTTCTAAACGTAACTCTGCTTGTTTTGCTTCTTCTGCTTGCTGAAGTTTTAACTTATTCATATTAGCTGGTGTTGCATCCATTGCTTTATTTTGTTTAATTAAAAAGTTTGCGAACCCATTCGGGAAATCTTTAACTTCTCCTTTTTTACCTTTACCTTTAACATCTTCTAACATAATTACTTTCATTGAGATTCACCACTTTCTTCTAATTCTTTAACAATAACTTCTTTTAGTTGTAAGACTACATCTTGCGTACTATGACTACGCATCTGCGTTGCAGCATTATTTAAATGGCCACCGCCACCTAGTTGTTCCATTAATAACTGAACATTGACATCTCCAAGTGAACGAGCACTAATTCCGATATGTTGTTCATCAATACGCGAAATGACAAACGATGCTTTAATATTTTGAACATTCAATAGTTCATCAGCTGTTTGAGCGATTTGAACTTTTTCAAGAACGAAATCATCATCAGCGGATGCAATGATAAATTCATCTTTAAAAATTTCTGCACGTTCAATTAAATGAGCTCTACTATAGTAGTTTTCAAGCGGTGTTCTTAACAGTTGTTGAACTAATTTCTCTTCCGCCCCTTTTTGCTTTAAAATAGCAGCTGTTTCATATGTTCGTCTTCCTGTATGATATGAGAATCGTCGCGTATCTACAATAATTCCCGCTAACATAATCGAGGCCTCAAGCGGCGTCATTTTAATTTTTTGTGAATAGTAATCGAACATATCCACAACAAGCTCCACTGTTGATGAAGCATAAGGTTCTGCAAACGATAAAACCGAATCAATCACATTAACTCCACGTCGATGATGATCAAATACCGCTACTTTTTTAGCGCGTGGTAATAAAGCAGGTTCAATCACCATTTTTGGATCTTGTGTATCAGCAACAACAAGTAACGTATTTTTGGTCATTAATTCAATCGCCATCTCACTAGAGATAAAATACTGTTTCAATTTATCATCTTTTAAAATCGCATCTACGAAATTCTTTGCGGTCTTATCTAATTCTTCTTGTTTTAAAACAATATAAGCCTCTTTATTTGAAGCAAGCCCCATACGAAGCAAGCCAATACTCGCTCCAATCGCATCCACATCAGGATATCGATGTCCCATAATAATCACACGTTCACTATCTCGAACTAAACGCTCATAAGCTTGCGCATTGACACGAGCACGCACACGATTTCGTTTTTCAACTGGATTTGTTTTTCCACCATAAAATAAAAACTTATCTTCACTCGCAATCTTAACAGCTACCTGATCGCCACCTCGACTTAGCGCTAAATCTAACATATAATTTGCACGTTGTCCAAGCTCAGAAAAACTATCATATCCTGTCGCTAATCCGATACTAATCGTTAGCATAGTATCTCGCTCTTTAGCTGCTTCTCGCACCTTGTCAATAATCGTAAATTTCGTTTCACGAAGTTGTTGTAACACTTCGTGTGGCATCATTAAAATGAAACGATCATTTGCTGTGGTACGAATATAGATTTGATGTTGATCAGCCCACTGCATGATAATTGAAACAATTTTACCGTAGAATTCACTTTTTGCTTGTTCATTTAAATTATTAAACACTTCATCGTAATTATCGATTACTAATACGCCAACAACTGGTTGTTCATTTAAATATTTTTGTGATAAGTCTGTGTATTCTGTATCATCTGTAAAATACATTAAGCGTTCGTCTTTTTTATGTAACACTTGATAAGTTTTTGTATCTACATTAATTTTAAATAATCCTTCATCATTTAATGAACGATTATACAACTGTTCGCTTAAGTCTTTTAATGTTTTATGATGTAAATCTTGATTGAAAATACGTTTTAAGCATCCATTAAACCAAATAATTTCACCTGTTTCATCATAAAGTAAAATCCCTAAGGGTAATTGATTAAATGCAGTTTCTCCTGCATGCTTGACGCGATATGTAATCGACTCTATCTTTTTTAACATCTTTGCTTGATGTCGAAAGTAAGAATTCACACGATAGATTATATCTCCTACGAAGTATAAGAAGATGATTAAGGAAATAACGTCTGATTGGATATAGGCATACCCCCCTGTTACCACCAGAAAAATTGCTGAAATAACAATGTACCCTAAATATTGTTGATACTCCTCTAGCCAATTCCTAAGCTTTTTCATTCCTACCACCTACCTTTCATTATGACCTTTTAACAGCAAAACGTTCACGATAATCAAACCATGCATCTGTGACTCCTAAAATTGAAATATACATCGATAAACTAGACATTAACGCTAAAAAGATCATGAATATCCCAAATCCTTTTTGATTACGTGATTTAAAATACGTCATCGCGACAACAAGCCCTTGTACTAAGAATAACGTATTTAAAAGCATAATGATATTCATTAAAATGACATTTATAATGTGATTTGAAACAAATAGACTAAGGAATTGACTCCCAATATAAACAGTAGCTAACGTTGCGCCTAACTGAAACTTTTGAATATTTCCGCTAGTCGGTAATTTATAATTCATTCGTTTAAGAATAAAAATCGATATCTTATCTGTTACAAACGCATTTAATAATCCTATAAGTAATAGTAACGTCGGTAATAACGTTGTGAACATAGTTAACATCGATTGCTCCATCGTTGTTAACATCGTTAAGCTCTCTTCAGGCAAGACTGCCATCGATTGAACTTGTGCAAAAACTTCTTGAATCATTTGCGTCATAGATTCTTGAAGACCAATTCCACTTAACACATAAATCATTAAAGGATAAGCAATAACTGAGATAATCGATGCATTTAAAAGTCGTTGCCAATACGGCCACTTTTTTAACATTCCAATTCCTATGATTGCTCCCATAACACCATAATTTAATGTCGCTACTAATCCATAAACCGATCCTAACAATCCAGTTCCAATAAAGCATCCAACTAGTAGCCAAATCATATCACTGACCTTTTCTGTCATGACAGAGTAAATAATGAGTGGAATAGGTAATAAAATCGACATGATCGTCGGTAAGATTCCAATATAATACAAAACAAAAAAGACCATATAAATGGCTAACATAATTGCCGCAT